>JAIDJJ010000494.1 GCA_029052265.1 Muribaculaceae bacterium | reverse complement strand
GTGGAAATCTTATGGAGACGGTTGCGAATTTGCCTGATCTGAAATCCGGTCTTGCGGAACTGTTTCACGGATATGGACTGAAGATGATGTTTGACTCAGGCTCTCAACAGATAAAGGCGATGAGAGAAAACGGTCTTGATATGTTTCTTGTGCCGTTTAGTTCTCTTGCGGATTCATTGCAAAGATTGATATTCTATAAGGCTGCGATTGAAAGTAACCGAAATAAAATTTTATGTTTTGAAGAACCGGAAGCCCATACCTTCCCGCCTTATATATCAAATGTAGTGAACGATATTATTGCAGGAGACAGCAACCAGTTTTTCATAACAACACACAGTCCGTATGTCATGAGTTCATTGCTTGAAAGTGCAGGCGTTGATTTGGCAGTGTATGTCGTTGACATGGAAGATAACGCTACAATCGTCAACCGTCTTACCGACAATCAGCTTCAGGAAGCCTATGACAATGGGATGGATATGTTCTTTAATCTTGAAGCATATATTGGAAAATGAACCAACGTGCAGATTTTATAATCCCGGAGTGTTATATTGACACCAATCTCGTGGAGACATTGGTATGCACGGGCGGCTGCAACCATCAGAAAGGCTGCAATCAGGTTGCCAAAGTCATGCAGGAAAAGTTTGCCGACCGTTTTGCCGTAGGTATAATTGATGCCGACAAGAGACGTCCGGGATACTTGAGCGAGTTTTATGAGATAGCATCCAGCGAACATGTCAAACTGTTCCGTCATCCCGTTCGTTCCCATTTTATAATCCTCGTTCATCCGGCGGCTGACGGGTTTATTCTGTCGTGTGCTGAAGTTGCAAATGTCAATATGGCTGATTATGGGCTATCTTCCAAATTGAAAGAATTTACAGCTCAGACCAAAAATGTGATGTCTAATAAAGACCCACGCTTCAAACGGCTGTTCAGATCGATGAAAGGCATCGGCGAAATAAAGTTGATGGAGTCGCTTATCGCCTATCTTGCCAATAATACATATCAGGCATCAAATGAGAAGATTTCTGAAATCTTTCAAAACAATGTGTAAATATCTTCGATATACCTCATTTTTGAACTGCCACACAATAAGAGGAGTACAGAGCCTATGACATCCAGCATATTGGCATGAGTATTTAACGATTTGAGTGCTGGCGAACCATATCATGAAAATGTGGGTGTTCAGCAAAGATGTAAGAGGAAACGAAATCTATATCAAGATTACTCTTGGAAAGCCTAACTCTCATACGATTTGTGAAAAAGGTTGGATTGAGAACAAGGATAATCGTTCTGCTATATCCTATCAGGACGCCTTTGCGTTGAATTATGACTAATCTGCTCTATTTCCACAGCACGATATAAATAGTCAATATATGGAATTTTTGAAAGATAATTGAGTATGGATAACACCTCTGCTTGTCGCAATTGCAGGAGGTATTATTAGCGGTATTTTATACTCAATAAAAAAAGGAGGAAATCACAATAAACAATCAATTAAAAATGCACATAACAGTAATATAAACCAAATAAACGGGAATAATCATAAATTTCGGGAATGATCAGAGGATTGAAGGAGTCAATCAATCCACTATAATGTTACTAATGTAGATACTAAATGGAGGTATACATTTGATACGTTCAAAAAGAATCAAATAACTACTTTTCAATCAAATCTCGTTGGTGTTTATAGCGGATGTAGGCAATTGATTAGAATTTGTGGTATGACAATTCCAATGTCCTTATATTTTATGTGTGAAAATACATTCTGTTGATTTCTTAGAAACTGTTTAAATTTATTTGTCGAAGGAATTGAGAGGATTTGTCGAGCAGATTTTTGATATTTATGATG
>JAIDJJ010000493.1 GCA_029052265.1 Muribaculaceae bacterium | reverse complement strand
CATCTTTCGCGATTGTCGACTCCTTGGGAAATATAATTGCAAAAGGTTTAATTCCCACACGTACAGATTCCGTAGAACAATGGGCTGACAATCTTTCTGCCGGAATAAAAAACATTGTTGAATCTTCAGGTGTCGGCGACAACATAAAAGGGATCGGAATCGGGGCACCCTGTGCAAATGCTGCAACAGGATATATCGAAGCTGCAACAGATCTTCCATGGAAATCTCCTATTCCCCTTGCAAGCATGATGGAAAGCCGCCTCGGATATCGCACCGTCATCTCTAACGACGCCAATGCCGCTGCGATCGGTGAAATGGCATATGGTTCTGCCATCGGACTTAAAAATTTCATTGTACTGACATTAGGTACCGGTGTCGGGAGCGGTATTGTATGCGACGGACACCTCCTGTCAGGAACCCGGGGATTTGCCGGGGAGTTAGGACACATGACATTCCCTTTCGCCTCTGACAGGGATTGTGCATGTGGAAGAAAAGGGTGTCTGCAGACTGTGGCATCCGCCAAAGGTATTCTTGAAACAACAAGAAGATTTTTACAGGAATCTGACCAACCTTCCTCATTACGTGAAATCCCTCCTCACGAATTGTCGTCATTGGCAGTGCATCAGGCAGCCGTCGCAGGCGATAAGATCGCTCAAGACATTTATGATTTCACGGGGCGTTGTCTTGGTAAGGCGGCAGCGGAATTTGCCTCTATCACTGACCCCGAAGCGATTATCCTATTTGGAGGAGTTTCCAAAGCCGGAGATTTGCTGCTGAAACCAATGGAAGAGGCATTCCGCCAATCTGTGCTCCATCTTTATCGAGACACAGTGAAGATATCCCTTTCCGGACTTTGTGATGCTGACGCAGCAATACTCGGAGCCGCATCTCTTCCATATCTCGATTAAGATCTTGAGGACACCGGTCGCTATAATGGTTATGTGTTTAAGATTTATCTTAAATCGACACTTGTAATATTTTAGAAAAACTAATCTGATTTATGAAACTATATACATTTTTAACATCCTTGTTGCTGACAACCGGAGCGGTGGCTCAGGAATATGTGCCGAGTCCTGAAGTTTTAAAGTCTCGTGAGGATTTTGCGGCAGACCGTTTTGGGATTTTCCTACATTGGGGAATATATAGCATGTTCGGTCAAGGGGAATGGTATCTCAACTACGGACCTAAAGCGGAAGAATACATGAAAGCGGCGAAAGGGTTTTACCCCGCGGATTTCAATGCAGCCGAATGGGTTTCGGCAATCAAGGATGCCGGAGCAAGATATATCTGTATCACCAGTCGCCATCACGATGGGTTCTCTATGTTTGACACGGCAGAAAACGACTACAATATCGTTGACGGGACTCCATTCAAACGAGACATTTTAAAAGAACTCTCCGATGAATGCCAGAAACAAGGAATTGCCCTTCATGTCTATTATTCTCATCTTGATTGGGTGCGCGATGACTATCCGCAGGGACGGACCGGGAATAACACCGGCAGGGATGCATCAAAAGCGGACTGGGACTCTTATTATGGGTTCATGAACCGCCAGCTTACTGAATTGCTGACCAATTATGGTCCGATTCGTGCCATCTGGTTTGACGGCTGGTGGGATCATGACGAAGACGCCACCCCGTTCAACTGGCAGCTCCCCGAGCAATATGAGCTGATACACAAATTGCAACCGTCATGCATGGTGGCAAACAATCATCACCAGGCTCCTTTCCCCGGAGAAGACATACAGATTTTTGAACGTGATCTTCCCGGAGAAAATACAGCCGGGCTTTCCGGACAGGAAGTCAGCCGCCTGCCTCTGGAGACTTGCAACACAATGAACGGCATGTGGGGATACAAGTTGTTGGATCAAAATTACAAAGACACCCCCACTCTTGTAAGATACCTTGTAAAAGCGGCGGGGATGGGTGCCAATCTTCTTTTGAACGTCGGTCCTCAGCCTAACGGCGAACTCCCCGCTACCGCCCTGTCGCGGATGAAAGAACTCGGGGAATGGCTACGCGCTAACGGTGAGACAATTTACGGCACTCAAGCCGGTCCTTTCCCTGCTCAATCATGGGGCACATCCACACGTAAAGGCGACCGCCTCTTTGTGCATGTCATGACACCGGAAACCAATACAATCGTCCTTCCTACAGATATCAAAATCAAGAAGGCTTTTGAATATTCCACAGGCAAACCTGTCAAGACAAGCCGCGTCGGCAATAATACCATTCTCATCCTCGACTCTATTCCTAATGCAATCGACCAGATCATCGAATGCTCGTTATGACAAGACAACTTGAAATATGCTGCGGAGATATCGCAAGTGTACTCGCGGCTAAAGAAGGAGGCGCCAGGCGCATCGAACTATGTTCAGGACTTTCCGAGGGCGGACTTACCCCTTCCATCGGACTTATACATTCTGCCGTTGACTCCGGCATAGAACAAATCAATGTACTTATCCGTCCCCGTCCGGGAGATTTCCTTTATTCCGACACCGAGGTGGCATTAATGGAAAATGATATACGGGAAGCGATTTATGCCGGAGCTACAGGAATTGTAATCGGAGTGTTGACTCCTGATGGAGATGTCGACATGAATACCAATTCCAAGTTGATTTCTGTAGCCCGTGAAGCTGCCCGGAAAGTGGGGCTAATAAATCTAAATATCACCTTCCACAGAGCTTTCGACGTTTCTCGTGAGCCTGCAGCAAGTCTTCAAGACATAATCAGGCTGGGGTGCAATTGTCTCCTCACTTCCGGAGCGGCTCAATCTGCGGTAAAAGGTCTCCCGTTGATAAGCAAACTTGTAAATCAGGCTGACGGACGAATTGTAATTATGGCAGGTTCAGGAATCAATCCGTCAAACGCAGCAGAAATTATAGCAGCCACAGGAGTGAAAGCAATTCATGCCACTGCACGCAAGCCGATTCCAAGCAAAATGCGTTTCCGCCGTCCTTTAGTGTCGATGGGTGTCCCGGGGTCTGATGAATACGCTCCTTTGTCTACATCTCCGGATGTTGTGGCAAAACTTTTACAAACCATTAATTCTATCACATCATGAAACCAATAATTCTATCTCTTCTGCTCACCACCTTGTCGGCATCGGCATTGACACGTGAAGAGGCTCTTGATTTCTTATATAAATCAATGTCGTTACCCGACAGGACTGATTATTCCGAACAATTCTATCTTGACAATATTGATGCTTCGTTGCGCGCGAGAGAAGAATTGCCCTGGGGTAAGTCTGTTCCGGAAAGGGAATTTATGTACTTCGTTTTGCCGGTAAGGGTTAACAACGAAAATCTTGACAATTCCAGAATGGTGTTCTATGAAGAGTTGAAAGACCGTGTGAAAGGTCTTTCAATGAAAGACGCGATTCTGGAAGTGAACCATTGGTGTCATGAAAAAGTCACCTACAAACCATCTGACGCCAGGACTTCATCTCCCTTGTCATCCGTGAGTCAAGCCATAGGTCGATGTGGAGAAGAATCCACTTTCGCTGTGGCAGCATTGAGAGCTGTAGGCATTCCCGCACGTCAGATCTATACCCCCCGATGGGCACATACCGACGACAATCATGCATGGGTGGAGGCTTGGGCTGATGGAAAATGGCATTTCTTAGGTGCATGTGAACCGGAACCCGTTCTTGACCTCGCCTGGTTCAATGCTCCGGCATCAAGAGGGCTGCTTATGAATACAAATGTTATGGGCGACTATGACGGTCCGGAAGAAGTGCTTCTGAAACAACCCCTGAGCTGTCTCTTATCAACATCT
>JAIDJJ010000492.1 GCA_029052265.1 Muribaculaceae bacterium | reverse complement strand
ATTTCTTACAGAAACGCAACATCTACAAGTATGTCACCGAGATAAAAGGGTTCCATTCCTCTACCGAAAACAAAAACGAGAATTGGAATATAGGCGTTTCTGTCAGCTGGAGATTCGGTTCGTTGAAAAGTGATGTCAAGAAGACAGCAGTATCAATAAGCAACGATGACAAATCTTCCCTTAAAGGATCAAACGGAGGTTTTTAATACCTAATATTATAATTTTAGTTAAAAATTGTCACAAAAATGAGTTTTTCACGTCTATATATAGTAACCCGTCCCGCGATGTCTGAAATAACGACAAATCGGATATTTCCCACTATAAAGCCTGACGGCGGACTAAACCCTAACAGATTCATAGACATGTCAAATTTATTTTTATCAATGAAACGAAACGTTGCTCTTACTTTGTTGATTTCGGCAATATCCTTGCCTGCAATTTGCGCGGACTATAAAGTCAGCGGAAAAGTTATTAGCAAAGCTGATGGAGATATATGCCCGGGGGCAACATACCGGATTTTCCTTTCTTCCGACACTGTGACTCCAGCTGCATTCAATGTCACTGATGCAGAAGGATATTTCAATCAGGCTCTCCCTTCTGAAGGTGACTATATTATGAAAATTGAGTATATAGGCATGAAGGATGCCTTGCGGAATTTCACATTGACAAAAGACTCGCCGTCGGCGGGCCTGGGCGCGATAGCCCTTTCTCCCGACGACGAGACCCTTGACGAACTTGTAGTTGTAGCAAAAAAGAAACTTGTGGAAAGCGACGGCGCCACTCTCACATATAATGTGGAAGACGATCCGGAATCCCAGACCAACAGCACGATCGAGATGCTTCGGAAAGTGCCGATGGTCACTGTGGATGCAGAAGACAATATCAAAGTAAACGGCAATTCCAATTTCAAGATCCTTATCAACGGCAAAGAAGACCCAATGCTTTCAGGCGATGTATCCACAATCCTGAAATCAATGCCGGCAGCCACAATCAAGAAAATTGAGGTGATCACTGAACCGGGTGCAAAATATGATGCCGAAGGCACAGGGGGCATTCTTAACATTGTCACTGTCGGGAAACAGAGCCTTGAAGGGTTCATGACCAACTATTCGGCTCGTCTGTCTACAAATTTTTATGGTCTGTCTTTCTATGGCAGAACCAAAATCAGGAATGTGACGGCAAGCGCCAATCTTAATTACAATGAAGGTATTGATCAGGGATATGTCAATTCAGGGACCTCCATTCTTGAAAACCTTACCGACGACAACGACCGCTATCAGATTTCAGAGTCAAAGTCAAAGCATAAGTTCAACTATCTCGGGGCAAACCTCAACCTCTCCTGGGAACCCGACACCCTGAACCTTTTCACTGTGCAGGGCAACATCGGAAAGAATGATTTCTCCTCTACAAGTCTATCTTCAATGAGGATGGAATCGATCGAAAACGTAAAAAGATGGAGTCTTGACCGGGATTCACACAATAAGTTCAACAATCTGTGGTTTGGAACAAACGCATCATTCCAGCACACGTTTCATAAGAAAGGCCACCATATAATCGGATCTTATATCTTCGGATACGGCACCCGTGAAAATGAGACAGAATTCCTGACCTACAATATGGAAAACTTTATTGAGGATACTCCCTGGGAACGTAACGACGGTGACAATTTCAACCGCCGGCACTCCCTCCAGATAGATTATGCCAATCCATTGTCATCAAGACATCTTATCGAAGCCGGATTAAAAGGCACCTGGAGCCGGGACAACTCCGACACAAAGCCTTTTTACGGAACCTCGGCAGACAATATGAGCATTAGCGAATCTGAACGTGTAAAGGTTGAACAGTTTCAGGATATTATGGCTGCGTATGCCTCTTATTCCGGCACATACGGGCGTTGGAATGCCAAAGCGGGTTTGAGATACGAATACACCAAAATGGGGCTTGATTATAAGATTGGCGAGCATCCCGACTTCACAACTTATCTCAACGACCTTGTGCCGAATCTTGCCGCAAGCTACCGTATGGGCGACGCATCTAATCTCCGTCTTGCATACCAGATGAGGATTTCCCGTCCCGGCATCGGACAGCTTAACCCATATCGCAACACGATGGGGATCAACCAGGTGAACTATGGTAATCCTGATCTGAAAAGCGAAAAGAGCAACAACATATCGCTCACTTATTCAAATTATGGCGGCAGACTCGGCGGAAGCTTCGGAATCTCCTATAATCGCGTTGACAACAGTATATCCGATTATCAATTTTTTGAAGACAATATTCTTCATACCACATATGCAAATATCGGGCACTCCCAACGCACCGTGGCTAACCTCAACATGCAGTGGACTGCCGTACCGATGCTTAACATAGGGGTCTATCTTTCCGGCTCTTACGTCGATCTTAAAGCATATAGTCACGAGCACAATTCATCAAATTCAGATTGGACCGGCAATTTCAATATGAATCTCGACTACACTTTCCCGTTCCGCATGCGCCTCAGTGCCTACGGCGGTGCCGGAAGCGGTTGGGTAGATCTCCAGAGCAAAGGGTCCGGCTACAGCTACTACGGATTGTCGTTAAGCAGGTCGTTCCTTCCCCAAGATGCATTGACATTTTCTGTACAGGCATCAAATTTTCTTCAACCTTATCGCACGCATCATTACACCCAAATCTCCGAAACTTCAAGGATGACAAGCGAAAACCGCTATCGCCAATGGTCGGCGGGAGCAAGTGTCACCTTCCGGTTCGGCAGTCTCCGTGCCGATGTGAAACGCACAGCTGCTGAACTCGAAATGATGGAAGGCGGAGCATCTTCCGGTGGAGAGGGGGGTAAAGGTGGCATGTAACCTCTCCAAACTTTTAATT
>JAIDJJ010000491.1 GCA_029052265.1 Muribaculaceae bacterium | reverse complement strand
ATGATCTCCTTTTTGATATAAAGAGTATATTTCTTTTCGTTATTTAAAAGTAGACATGCAGTCTGCTGATAAAACTATTTTGACGACTTTCCACCTTTATCGCTAATGAGTTTTTCAGGTCAAGAGTCGTTTCATAAATAATAATAAGATGATTCGTAAACCCACAATAGAAATCCGTTCCCTTATGACTGGATATCATGCCAGGCATGGTAGTTCAATTGTATCGGAAAACATAACCGAGACACTTTTCAGTGGTGAGCTTACATGTCTCCTGGGACCAAACGGGTCTGGTAAGTCAACCGTATTGAAAACTCTCTGTGGCTTTATTCCTCCATTAGATGGAGACATTATGGTTCAAGGACGATCTATATCGTCCTATTCATCTCAGGAGCTCGCAGGAATCATCGGGGTTGTACTCACTGATAAGTTGACGCTGAATAATATGTGTGTGGAAGAATTGGTAGCGCTTGGAAGAAGTCCATATACAGGATTTTGGGGGAGACTTTCAAGTTATGACAAGCGTATTGTGGATGAGGCTATATCATTAGTAAGAATAGAGGATCTCAGGGAGCGTATGATTCATACGCTTAGTGACGGTGAACGACAAAAAGTAATGATTGCAAAGGCATTGGCACAGGAAACTCCCATAATTTTTCTTGATGAACCTACCGCATTTCTTGATTATCCAAGTAAAGCAGAGATTCTTCAATTGCTGCAGAAGCTTTCCAGATTTAATCAGAAAACCGTTTTTCTGTCGACTCACGATCTTGAACTCGCGTTGCAGATTGCCGATAAAATATGGCTCATTGATAAAAAATACGGGGTGAAAACAGGCACTCCGGAAGATCTCGCACTGAGTGGAGATCTCGGAAAATATTTCGAGCGTGAAGATATGTATTTTGATTCGTCTTCAGGCATGTTTAAAATAAGCACTCCGGTGGCCGAAAAGATACGGATTATCGGTTCCGGAGTGCGAAAAAAAATGATTGTGAGGTCTTTTGCCAGGAATGGCATAGGTGTTGATCTGTCTCTTATTAAAATCTGACGCTGCCGACGATCTTACGCGTGT
>JAIDJJ010000490.1:3830-4974 GCA_029052265.1 Muribaculaceae bacterium | reverse complement strand
AACATCAAACCGTGCCCGGACCCCGGATTAATGATGTGCTCGGAATACTCGGCAATCACTATATTTCCGGAATTTCCACACTGCAGCCCGAACTTGCCAAAACGTTTGCTTCCGAGGTTAAGAACCTTTGTGACGCATACGAACTTGATGGAGTGTTTCTCGATGACGAGTATACCAACTATGATGAGGCTGCCAATACAACCATTCCGGGTTTTCAGGCACAGTCTACCGAGGCTGCTTCCCGCTTGGCTTATGAGATTCGTAAGGCACAGCCTTCGCGTCTCCTTGTAAGCTACAGATATGAGGCTCTTTTCAGTGCTGTCGATGTCGACGGCATGAATCCCGGTGAGATCTTTGATCTCGTGCTGAATGATTATGGTGTGACATCCAATCCTGTTTCCACTTATCCCGGACTAAGCATCAGCCAGGCGGGAACAGGCTCATGGAACTGTTCAGACTATATGCAGTGGATCCCTGCAAATGGCAACTATTCCTCCCGCTTCTCTCTCGAAGGAATGCGTGAAGAAGGTTATGGCGCTCTCATGATATTCAATTTCAATTGCAATCCCGGCTATTGGCTGACTCCATATATCGTGAATGATATGAAAAAGACAACGGCAGCGTTCTGGAATGCAGAACTTGAATATGACAACAGCTGGTATAATAAGGATTATTGACAATAAGTATCAGGTATTGGTTCAATCGTTGATATTTATAATCACGATGACATTATAATCGCCGCTCATTGCGCCGGAACTCTTCGGGTGTTTCCGGCGTAATGAGGGTTGGCGAATAAAAGACACTAACCACACATATGGATTATCACTACTTGATTTTTGATTTGATACTTGCCATCTCTATGGAACCGGAATATCTCAAAGTGGATTTGCATCCATAGAGAAACATATACGGCATTAATCAACGAAGAGTTTGTTGTGCCGAATTATAAACGGTTATTTATCTTGATTACCTATAGCATGAAAAAATCATATCTGCGCTATATTCATCCATGTAAAAATTTAGCTCCTGTGTTTGCGACAATCATATGTGTTGTCGGCGGGGTGTCCTGTCATAATAATGGAGCGGTTTCACCTGACGGTTCCGGGGATTTGGCTTCAGTTGTAAATCCTATGATCGGTACGGA
>JAIDJJ010000490.1:0-3820 GCA_029052265.1 Muribaculaceae bacterium | reverse complement strand
GTACGGACTTTACAGGAAATACTTATCCCGGCGCTCAGGCGCCGTTTGGTATGGTTCAGCTGAGTCCTGACAACGGTCTTCCCGGATGGGACCGTATCTCCGGGTATTTTTATCCGGATTCCACGATTGCCGGATTTTCGCATACCCATTTGAGCGGTACCGGTGCCGGCGACTTGTATGATGTGTCGTTTATGCCTGTGAAGTTGCCGGTAAAGTCAGCTCCGGCTCCACTCGGGATACATTCAAAATTCCGTCATTCTACAGAAAAATCACGTGCCGGATATTATAAGGTCGAACTTGATGATTATGACATCACCGTAGAGCTGACGGCAACTCCGAGAGTGGGGCTCCAGCGTTATACGATGCCGGGAGGTGATGCGGCAGTCTTTTTGAATTTATCCAAAGCCATGAACTGGGATGCCACAACGGCTGCCGGAATAGAAATAATCGACAGTGTTACAGTGGCGGGATATAGATTTTCAGATGGATGGGCACGTAATCAGAAAGTATGGTTTGCCAGTAAATTCTCACGCCCTTTCGACAGAGTGGAAGTGAAAGATGCTGTGATAGTTAATCCCAATGCTTCGGATGTGGCTGTTCAGGATGCTGTTTTCTATTTCAATACTGTGCCCGGAGAGCAGATCACGGTTGCCACGGCGCTTTCCGCCACGTCTGTAAAGAATGCTCTCAATAATCTTGAGGCGGAAGCTCCGGATATCGATTTCGATAAGGCGGATGCCGCTACACGCGATGCCTGGAACACGGAACTCGGGCGCATCGGTTTTTTGACCCCCGACACGACCTTGCGCCGTATATTTTATACAGCGTTGTATCATTCAATGCTTGCCCCTACAATTTATTGTGACGTGGATGGGTCATATCCGGGTCCTGACGGAAAGATTCATCAGGCGCAGGGCTTCACAAATTATTCATCTTTCTCAACTTGGGATACCTACCGTGCATCTCATCCGCTTTACACCATTATCGTTCCCGAAAGGGCAGGCGATATGGCGCGCTCTCTTACTGATTTTGCCATTCAGAACGGACGTCTTCCGGTGTGGAATATGTGGGGGGCGGAAACCGACATGATGATCGGATACCATTCAGCTCCGATAATAGTGGATGCAATATTGAAAGGTCTTGGGAACATTGATGTGGAAAAAGCTCTTGACATAATGGTGAAAACAGCCCGTAACCGCCCTTACAGACAGCTTGGAGATTTTATGGATATGGGGTATGTCCCGGTTGAAAAAGGTGAGGGTTGGGAAATGTCAAAGACTCTTGAATATGCTTTCGATGACTATTCAATAGCAATGCTTGCACGCCATCTCGGTAAAGATGAGGTCTATAAGGAATTTATAGGCAGGGCAGGCAATTATGCCAATGTCTATAATCCGGAGAGTGGCTTTTTCCAGCCTCGTCTTCGCGATGGTTCATTCATATCTCCTTTCAATCCGGATGAGTATACGGAAGAAATATGTGAAAGTAATGCCTGGCAATACCTTTTTTCCGTGCAGCATGACATCGATGGGATGATACGGCTGTTCGGAGGAAGGGATGCTCTGGAGGCAAAACTTGACAGCATGGTCAGTCATCAGACAGACCCGTCGGTGGAACTGCCGATTTTCTCTACCGGAATGATAGGGCAGTATGCCCACGGAAATGAGCCGTCGCATCATAATCCGTATCTTTACAACTACACGGATGCGCCGTGGAAAGGGGCTGACTGGCTGAGAAAAATCATGACCGAATTATACACGGATACTCCGGAGGGTCTCCCGGGGAATGAAGATATGGGGCAGATGTCGGCATGGTATGTATTGTCGGCTTTGGGATTTTATCCTGTCAATCCTGTTTCCGGAATGTATGAACTGGGCGCCCCTATGGCTGAGGAATCTGTGATAAATCTCCCGGAAGGAAAGAAATTCATTATAAGGGCGACCGGACTTTCAAAAGAGAACCGGTATATTCTCTCAGCGTCTCTTAATGGCAATCCTCTTGCTGTCCCCCGCATATCGCATGAAGACATCATGAAGGGAGGATTGCTTGAATTGCGGATGGATTCCAAACCTACCAATCCATGGAAATAAACTAACAATCATACCTACTCAAGTATTAAAATGAATAAAACAAGACATATAGTGTCGTTTGCCATTGTTGCTGCAATGGTGGGAGCCTGTGGATCTGCATCAGATAAGACGGCACGAGATTATGCCTCTTTTGTAAACCCGATGATAGGCACGGGTGGTCACGGTCACACTTTCCCGGGGGCGGTGACCCCGCACGGCATGATTCAGCCTTCTCCCGACACCCGTATTGACGGATGGGATGCATGTTCAGGATATTATTATGCAGATTCTCTGATAAATGGTTTTTCTCAGACCCATGTCAGCGGGACAGGATGCGCCGACTATGGAGATGTGCTTATTATGCCGACTGTCGGACTTAAGGTGATAGACAATCAGGTTGACACGCTTCAGAATCTCCCTTATGCTTCAGGGTTTTCGCATGAAAGGGAAATAGCCGAACCCGGATATTATTCCGTCATGCTTGACCGTTACGGAATACTTGCCGAGTCGACAGCTTCTGACAGGGTTGCCCTATATCGCTTCACATTCCCGGATGCAATGGACGGGGAGGCGGGAATGATTATAGATATGGATTATTCTATCCAGCGTCAGCAGAATCTGACGATGGACATTCACGCCATAAGTGATACGGAAATCACTGGCTACAAGATGACTAAATATTGGGCGTTTGATCAGGGGATATATTTCTATGCCAAGTTCTCAGAGCCGTTCAAAATTGAATATGTGACTGATACGATTGTCAATTCCAAGGGGGAACCATATGCCCGGTGTAAGGCGCTTCTGACTTTCCCGGAAATTAAGGAAGGTGACAAACTGTTTGCCAAAATTGCTGTCTCGGCAGTGGATGAAGATGGTGCGAAAGGGAATGTTGAGGCAGAGATGCCCGGATTTGACTTTGATGCCACACGTGCCGAAGCACGTAAAAAATGGAATCAATGGCTCTCTAAAATAGAAGTCCCCGCTACAGAGAATGAGGATGATCTTGCTGTCTTCTACACCGCCCTTTATCATACGGCGATCGCCCCGAATCTTTTCACCGATGCCGACGGCAGGTATCTTGGCATGGACCGTAAGCCGAAACAGGGTACAACTGCTGATCCGGTTTATACCATTTTCTCTACCTGGGACACGTTCCGTGCTCTTCATCCCCTTATGACCGTGATAGATCCCAAGCTTAATGATGCGTTTCTCCGGTCTTTGCTTCTCAAGGCAAAAGAGGGAGGAATCCTGCCGATGTGGGAGCTTGCATCCAACTATACCGGAACTATGATCGGCTATCATACTGCGGCGATGTTTGCAGATGCTGTAGCGAAAGGACAGAACAGTTTTGATCCGAAAGAGGCTCTTGACGCTTCTGTAAGGGCTGCGGAATACGATCCGGAGGGAATTGTGGCGCCCCCTGCGGTGGTGGCTTGCCTGATGCCTCAGGCGAAGTATTTTAAAAATAAGACAGGGTGGATACCCTCTGACAAAGATCATGAATCTGTGGCAAAAGCTCTTGAATATGCCTATGATGACTGGGCGATAGCGCGTCTGGCGGATGCTGCGGGTGAGACAGCCATTCAGGTCCGTTATGATTCGCTCGGGAAAGCCTACCGTCATTACTTTGACCCGTCCACAAGATTTATGCGCGGGCGTATGAGCGACGGGAAATGGCGCGAACCGTTCAATCCCAGGTCGTCAAACCATCGGAATGACGATTATTGCGAGGGTACTGCATGGCAATGGAC
>JAIDJJ010000049.1:480-6603 GCA_029052265.1 Muribaculaceae bacterium | reverse complement strand
GGCTGCGGCTATTGCAGCTATTGCTTCGCCGGAATCCACTGCATGATGTTCCTCTTCAGTCATTCCATCGGGAGTGGCTTTTGCTGTCTCACGCTTTTTCTTTTGCATGAGCGACTGGGAAATTTTACCAAATCCGAGGAACAAAAGAGACAGGATCGCAAGGGCTGAGATCACAATGCACATTGCGATTATGGTTATGGCTCCACCCCAGGAATCGTTGACAGCCGCATTGTGGGCTTTTTCAGCCTGTGTCATTTTGCGTGCCACAGGACTTTCTTCGATATAGTCTTCTTCGGCGGGTGCGGCATCGGCAATAAGAGGTTGCCCGGCATCATCGTCCGACTCTATGGCGACGGTCGATTCCCAGGCAGCAGTCTCTTCACTCTCGACAGGCGCCGCATATCCGACGCCTGTGAGAGATAGAGTTATTGCCGCCGTTAAAAGAAATTTTTTCATAGCGGAATTTGTCAATGTGATTAAAGAGGAATGTTTCCGTGTTTCTTTGCGGGATTCGTCAGCTTCTTTGTGGCAAGCATCTGAAGGGCGCGGATGATGCGGAAACGTGTGTTGCGCGGTTCAATCACATCGTCGATATAGCCGTATTTTGCAGCCTGATAAGGATTGGCAAACAGTTTGCGGTATTCCTCTTCCTTTTCCTTGATGTATGCGGCGGGATCTTCTGCAGCCTTGGCTTCCTTGGCATAAAGGACGCCCACGGCGCCTTCAGCGCCCATTACGGCGATCTCTGAAGTTGGCCATGCATAGTTGACGTCTCCGCGAAGCTGCTTGCAGCTCATCACGATGTGAGATCCACCGTAGCTCTTGCGGAGAGTTACAGTCACTTTAGGCACTGTAGCCTCGCCGTAAGCATAAAGGAGTTTTGCGCCGTGGAGGATGACGCCATTGTATTCCTGACCTGTGCCGGGCAAGAATCCGGGAACGTCAACCAGTGTCACCAACGGGATATTGAAAGCATCACAGAAGCGTACAAAGCGTGCCGCTTTGCGAGAAGCGTTTGAGTCGAGCACACCGGCAAGAACCTTTGGCTGGTTGGCGACTATTCCGACAGACTGACCGTTGAAACGTGCGAAACCGATTATGATATTCTTTGCATAATCTTTCTGTACTTCAAGAAATTCCCCGTTGTCTACGATGGAGCCAATCACTTCATACATGTCGTATGACATTTTTGCGCTCTCAGGAATAATCTCGTTCAGCTTGTCCTCGAGACGGTCAATTGGATCGTCGCAAGATACAAGCGGAGTTTCTTCCATATTGTTCTGAGGCATGTAGCTCAGAAGCTTGCGGATGATGAAAAGTGCTTCTTCTCCATTCTCTGCAGCGAAGTGGGTGACGCCGCTCTTTGTGGAGTGGACTGATGCTCCGCCAAGCTGCTCCTGTGTCACGTCTTCACCGGTGACAGTCTTCACTACAGTAGGTCCTGTAAGGAACATATAAGAAATGCCCTTTGCCATGATGGTGAAGTCGGTAAGAGCCGGGCTGTAGACTGCGCCGCCGGCACATGGACCGAGTATGGCAGATATCTGGGGCACAACACCTGATGCGAGGATGTTGCGTTGGAAAATTTCAGAGTATCCGGCGAGTGCGTTGATACCTTCCTGAATGCGGGCGCCGCCGGAGTCGTTGAGGCCGATTACGGGAGCTCCCATTTTCATGGCGAGATCCATCACTTTGCAGATCTTCTGTGCCATTGTCTCGGACAGAGATCCTCCGTATACTGTGAAGTCCTGTGCGAAAACATATACGAGTCTGCCTTCGATTGTGCCGAATCCGGTCACCACTCCGTCGCCGAGGATATGTTTCTTGTCTTGTCCGAAGTTGGTGCAACGGTGTGTTACAAACATGTCAAGTTCTTCAAAGCTTCCTTCATCAAGGAGTTGGGCAATGCGCTCGCGGGCAGTATATTTGCCTTTGGCGTGTTGCTTGTCGATAGCTTTCTCGCCACCGCCAAGACGTGCCTGCGCACGCTTCTCGATGAGCTCTTGGATCTTTTCTTGTGCTGTGCTCATTGTTATTGTGGATTTATGAATTTCTGTCTGTTGTGTCTGCGCACATTATTATTTGCGGGGATCTTCGCAAAGCTCTGTGAGGACTGCTTCAGTTGATTTTGGATGAAGGAACGCGATCTGAAGACCGTCGGCGCCTCCGCGAGGAGCCTTGTCAATCAGTTTCACTCCCTTTTCTTCTGCCTCTGCGAGAGCGTTGCCAACTCCGTCTTCAATAGCGAAAGCGATGTGGTGCATACCTCCTCTGCCTCCGTTTTTCTCAATAAACTTTGCGATTGTGCTGTCGGGGGAAGTGGCTTCAAGAAGCTCGATTTTAGTGTCGCCCACTTGGATGAACGCGGTGGTCACTTTCTGGTCTTCCACCACCTCTTTTTTATAGCATTTGAGCCCGAGTACAGACTCGTAATATTCGATTGCCTTCTCAAGATCCGGAACGGCTATTCCGATGTGCTCGATGTGAGAAATTTTCATGTGATTTAAGTTTTTTTGTATTGTTGTTGTTTATTTGAATTTTTTTGAAATGCCTCTTTTAAAAAAAGGCAAAACTCTTTGCAAATGTAGACATTTTTATTGAAATGGTCAAGAAAAAAGCAAATAATTGATGAATCGATGCCGATAAGGTGCAATAGTGTGGGTAATGTTATGGTTATTTATAAAAAAATTCCGATATTTGCAGAAAAATTAATCCAGCATAAATTATGGAGATAACACCTAAGGGCCTTGCGGCTCTAACGGGGGGGAGCGTGGATGGAGATGAAGACGCTGTAATCAGCGGGTTTGCCAAGATTGAGGAAGCAAAGAAAGGAGACCTCAGTTTTATTGCAAATCCTAAATATGCACATTATATCCACACTACTGATGCGACTGCGGTATTGGTAGGGAAAGATTTTAAAACAGAAGGGTCTATCTCTCCGACATTGATCAGGGTGGATGATCCATATGCAACTCTGGCACAGCTTTTGCGCATGATAGAGGATATGAAGCCCAGACCGGAAGGGGTGGAGCAGCCGTCTTTTGTGGCAGAGGGGGTAAATCTTCCGGAACACGTCTATATAGGGGCATTCTCTTATATCGGCAAGGGGGTTGTGTTAGGCAAGAATGTCAAAATTTATCCTCAGGCATATATTGGCGACGGTTGTGTGATAGGCGACGATAGTGTGATCCGCGCCGGCGTAAAGATATATGAAGGATGTCGAATAGGAGCGAGATGTATAATCCATTCCGGAGCTGTAATAGGGGCTGACGGTTTCGGATTTGCGCCCAAGGACGGAAAATTTGAAAAAATCCCCCAGACTGGAATTGTGGTGATAGAGGATGATGTCGAGATCGGCGCCAACACTACAGTAGACCGAGCCACCTTCGGCAGCACTACAGTAGGGGAGGGGACCAAGCTTGACAATCTCATCATGGTCGCCCATAATGTGTCTATAGGAAAGAATAATGTGTTTGCATCCCAGACAGGTATCGCCGGCTCTGTACACATAGGCGACGGCAATATGGTAGGTGGACAATGCGGTTTTGCCGGACATATAAAAGTCGGTAATTTCAATGAAATAGGCGCTCAGTCAGGAATCCCTAACAATGTCGGCGACCATAGTCGCCTTATGGGCTATCCTGCTGTAGACGCGCGGCAGTTTGCCAAAAACCAGGTCTATATCAAAAACCTCGGTAAATTGTATGAAGAACTAAAAAACATCAGAAAATAATGAAACAGCTCACCCTGAAATCCCCGTTCACAGTCAGTGGAAAGGGATTGCATTCCGGTCTTGAGATAACAGCAAACTTTTTGCCGGCTCCCGAGAATCACGGATATAAATTCAAACGCGTAGATCTTGAAGGACAGCCTGTAGTCGACGCGTTGGCGGAAAATGTCGTAGATACCCAGAGGGGTACGGTGCTTGGTAAGAATGACGTAAGAATCAGCACCGTTGAACACGCTCTCGCTGCATTGTATGCGGCATCTATCGACAACTGCCTGATCGAGGTGAACGGTCCGGAGCTTCCCATACTTGACGGAAGCGCCATAAGGTATGTGAACGCAATAGAGGAAGCCGGTCTTGAAGAGCAGGCTGCCGATAAGGATTTTTATATAATCAAGGAAAAAATGCGCCTCAAGGATGAGGCTACAGGTTCGCAGATCACTATCTATCCTGATGACCATTTCAGCGTCGAAGTGATGGTGGAGTATAATTCAAAGGTGCTTCCCAATCAGTTTGCCGTGCTTGACGATGTCGCAGAGTTTAAGCAGGAGGTGGCGAGTGCGCGTACATTTGTGTTTGTAAGGGAGATTGAAGTGCTGTTGCAGCACGGATTGATCAAGGGCGGAGACATCGATAACGCAATTGTGATATATGATGAGCCCGTCAATCAGGAAAATATTGATCGCCTTTGCGACCTTATGAATGTGCCTCACATGAAAGTCGGCGAACTTGGATATATCAATCCTGAGCCGCTTACATGGGATAACGAGCCTGCGCGCCACAAATTGATAGATGTGATCGGAGATCTTGCATTGATCGGCCGCCCTATCAAGGGGCGTGTGGTGGCTATCCGTCCGGGGCATACCATCAATAACAAGTTTACCAGAATGATCCGCAAGGAGGTGCGACACACAGAAATTCAGTCGCCTTATTATAATCCTAATGCGGAGCCGGTGCTTGATGTCAACGCAATCCGGAAGCTTCTCCCTCACCGTTATCCGTTCCTTTTGATAGACAAGGTTATAGATATCGACAGAAAGCATTGCGTGGCTGTAAAGAATGTTACTGTCAATGAGCCGTTTTTCCCGGGTCATTTCCCGCAGGAACCTGTGATGCCGGGAGTACTTCAGGTTGAGGCAATGGCTCAGGCTGCCGGCGTTCTTGTCTTGAATTATCTCGAAGAGCCGGAGAAGTACAGCACATATTTCTTAAAGATAGACAACGTCAAGTTTAGACAGAAGGTTGTGCCCGGCAGTACGTTGCTTCTCAATGTCAGTCTGATGACGGAAATACGTCGCGGATGTGCTGTGGTCAAGGGCTATGCGTTTGTAGGCGAAAAAATAGTCTGCGAGGCTGAGTTTATGGCGCAGATCATTAAAAATAAATAATTTACTCTCTCTTATGATCATGAACCAGATGTATTATGTTCATCCCGATGCCAAAGTCGGGAATAATGTGAAAATCGGCAATTTTTCCAACATATATGAAAATGTAGAGATTGGAGATAATTGCGAGATAGCAGGTAATGTCACAATATACCCCGGCGCCCGTATAGGCTCGGGTGTCAAAATCTTTCCCGGGGCAGTCGTTTCCGCAATTCCGCAAGATTTGAAATTCCATGGAGAGGAAACCTATGCGTATATCGGCGACGGAACCACCCTTAGGGAGTGTGTCACTGTCAACAGGGGGACTGCTTCTAAAGGTAAGACTGTTGTAGGTAGCAACTGTCTCATAATGGCGTATAACCATATCGCGCATGACTGTAAGATCGGCAACCGTGTCATAATGTCGAATGCATGTCAGCTTGCAGGGGAAGTGGTGGTAGACGACTATGCTGTAATAGGAGGCGGCAGTCTTGTCCATCAGTTCTGTCATCTTGGCAGGAATATCATGTTGCAGGGAGGGGCATTGGTAAACAAGGATATCCCTCCATATGTCAAGGCTGCAAGGGAGCCGATTTCATATGTCGGACTTAATACCATAGGGCTTCATCGCAACGGTTTTTCCCAGGAGGATATTCAGAAGATTGCGGAAATATACAGAGTGTTGTATCTGAGCGATCTTAATGTCACCAATGCAATAAAACTTATTCAGGATACTTTGCCGGAGTCTACATTCAGAGACGAGATTGTGGATTTTGTTTCCAATTCCAACAGAGGTGTGATACGTTCGGCAATATGATTTTGAAGCCTGCATTCATTTGCGGCTCAGCATAAAGAGGGGGCAATCATCATGATTGCCCCCTCTTTATGCTGAGCCGCAAATGAATTATACCTATGATAATTTCGAAAAAGCCGACCGACATGAAGTCGGATTATTCGGAGGGGCATATATTTTTTTTGTGGGGTATAAAAAAATCAGCATATTTAAATATGCTGACTGTTTTTGGAGAGGGG
>JAIDJJ010000049.1:0-470 GCA_029052265.1 Muribaculaceae bacterium | reverse complement strand
ATTTGATTTCTTTATGGATGGTCACTTTTTTAAGGATCGGGTTGTATTTTTTCAACTCCAGACGTCCTGTTGTGTTTTTGCGGTTTTTGGTGGTGATGTATCTTGACATTCCGGGCATACCGCTGGCTTTGTGTTCGGTGCATTCAAGGATAACCTGCACTCTGTTGCCTTTAGCTTTCTTTGCCATAGTTTAGAAATTCTGTTTAAAAAGAAACGATTGTGATGTCTTTGAAGTCGAGATTGCCTTCCTTCTCGGCTTTCTTTAGAGCGGCGTTAAGACCGATCTTGTTGATTGTGCGGAGTGCATGAGCTGAAACGAGAAGCTCAATCCACATATCCTGCTCAACCCAATAGAATTTCTTCTTATGGAGGTTGACATTAAATTTGCGTTTGGTGCGACGCTTTGAGTGGGAAACGTTGTTGCCCACGGAAGCTTTTTTGCCTGAAATCTGACAAACTTTTGACATGGC
>JAIDJJ010000489.1 GCA_029052265.1 Muribaculaceae bacterium | reverse complement strand
GCCATGTTGGTCACGAAAGAGATCATCGCGAAGATGAAGAACATCGTAACTATCGCGACAACTGGCCGTTTTTGAGATGTTTTTGTCATTTTAGCTGATTTTAAAGTTGTTATTATCGTTTACATTGATTCGCTTTACTGTGTAAGCCGAAAGGGGCGGTGAGCTTTCCCACACCAAGTATGATTATGTCAATACTCCCTTTCTCCAAATATCCTCGTCCCGATCCTTACCAGATTAGACCCTTCTTCTACCGCGATACGCCAATCTCCGCTCATACCCATTGAAAGTGTGTCAAAACCTCGCAGCCCGAGCGCGCTGTCATCGGCTATGCTCCGGTAGATGGAAGCGATCTCCCGGAAATCCGCCCTCACGCGGGAAAGATCGTCTGTATTCGACGCCATTCCCATCACTCCGCATATGTGAGTGTTGGTAAGTTTCTCGAAGCGTCTCTCTGAAAAATATTGCAGCAGTTCTTCCGGATAGAACCCGAATTTTGTCTCCTCTTTTGCCACATGCACCTGCATAAGGACTCTGGAGACCACCCCTGCCTTAGCCGACTCCCGGTCTATCAGGTCAAGAAGCCTTTCGGAATCCACACTTTCAATCAATGTGGTTTTCCCGATTATCTGTTTCACTTTGTTTGTCTGCAAATGCCCGATAAAATGCCATCGGATATCTGAAGGGAGATCTTTTTCCTTTTCCAGAAATTCCTGCACCCTGCTTTCTCCGAAACACCTTTGTCCCGCACCGTATGCCTCCGATATTATTGACGCGGGATGAAATTTTGACACGGCGACAAGTCCGACTCCCGGAGGGATTTCGGCAAGGACTTCCGCCAGATTCTCGGCAACATTCATGTCTATTATGCTGAAGTCGATGATTTTTCAGAAGAAAGGTCAAGAGGATAGACATCCATCAGAGGTGTCTCCACAATCGATGCTATGTCATAATCTGCCATAGTACCCTTCATCCCCTCTTTAAAACGCGCGAGCGCACCCTCGAGATCGGATGCCTGAGTAAGAATAAATGAAGCCGATTTCTTTTCCACTCCCGATTTCTCATCCAGGGTAATAAAATTGACCTTGACCATATAATATCTGTCGGCACTGTCATCGAAAAATATTTCCGACACTTTTGTCTTCTTGACTGCCGAGATAGAAAATTCCCCTGAAATAAACGGGGTCATTTCCTCAATTATACGTGCCTCTGCCTCTGTGAATGTCATGGCATCCACAAGATAAGGTTCATTCACTTTTTTCACGGTTCCGTTTTCCATCATCTTGTCATAACGGACCTTGCATTCAAACCATAGTGCCATGGTATAAATATTATTGCTTTTGATTTGTGGTTAGGTTATATATGTCCTAAAAGGAACGTGGCGAGCAGCCGGAAGAGTGCATCAGACATCCTGCCGATAGAGAAAACAGTCTACAAACGGATTGTCCCCTCCAATTTCTACAAACCGAACGCAAAGATAATCATTTTTCTCATACCTTGGATAAGAAAAACGTCATTTGACAATCAATTTTAAGTTTTTTCCATTTTCACATATCCATTATTTGAATATAGTTGTTATTATTTTTATATTTGCAACCGATTCCTCATTTTTTAAACATATGTCTGGCTATTTTTCTTCACATCTCCGGAAGATCTGGCTCCTTTATTACGACGGATTCCGGGAAATGACTGTAGGGAAAACCTTATGGGCTATCATCCTTGTGAAATTATTCCTGTTTTTTGTAATAATAAAGTTTCTATTCTTTCCGAATATACTCTCCAGAGATTTCGACAATGACAGAGACCGTGCAGACCATGTGCGCCATGAATTGCTCGACAACCCCAAAAGATTCCCTTCTCACAAAATATAATTCACAACTCATAAACCACACCGCATGAATGACTTAATGACTGTAGTCGATTGGTCGAGATGGCAATTCGCCCTTACCGCCATCTACCACTGGCTTTTCGTACCTCTCACCCTCGGGCTATCTCTGATAGTCGCCGTAATGGAAAGCATCTATCTGAAAACAAAATCTGAAAAATGGCTTGCTGCCACAAAATTCTGGATGACGCTTTTCGGTATAAATTTTGCAATAGGAGTAGCCACCGGACTCATCCTTGAATTTGAATTCGGCACCAACTGGAGCAATTACTCTTGGTTTGTAGGCGACATATTCGGTGCCCCGCTTGCAATAGAAGGTCTTGTGGCATTTTTCATGGAAGCAACTTTCGTTGCCGTGATGTTTTTCGGATGGGGGAAAGTCAGTCCCCGCTTCCATCTTGCCTCCACATGGCTGACATGGCTCGGAGCATCTATCTCCGCGTTGTGGATACTTGTGGCAAATGCCTGGATGCAATATCCGGTAGGCATGGTGTTCGATCCGGCACAGATGAGAAATGTGATGGATGATTTCTGGGCATTGTTCTCAGGAATAGCCGTCAACAAATACATGCATGCTGTCTTCTCCGGATGGGCGCTTTCAGGAGTGTTTGTAATAGGGGTCAGCTGCTGGATCCTGTATAAAAAGCGTAACATCCCGTTCGCACTGAGATCAATAAAAGTCGGCGGATGGATCGGATTGGCAGGACTTTTGCTGACAATGTGGACCGGCGACGGCTCTGCCGTGGAAGTGACAAAGCATCAGCCGATGAAACTTGCAGCGATGGAAGGGCTCTATCACGGTTCCGTATCTCAGGGTATCGTGGCTGCCGGTATTGTAAATCCCGATAAAACATGGGATAATGATGAAGACGAATACATCTTTGACATCGAGATACCCTACGGACTGTCGATTCTTGCGAAACATGATCCCTATGCTTTCGTGCCGGGAATTGCCGACATTGTAAACGGTATCGACATTAATGAGAACGGTGACACCGTGAACACTGTCAGCTATGCCGAACGTATCAGGCTCGGAAAACTCTCGCATGAGGCACTGAGAGCATACGACATCGCACGGGCAAGCCACGACGAGAAAGGGATGGAAAAGGCTGCTGCCGATCTGAAAACTTATTACCCTTATTTCGGATACGGATACTTCGAATCGGTGGATGAGGCTATCCCTCCGGTGGCTGTCACTTTCTACGCATTCCGTGTCATGGTGATTCTCGGAAGCTATTTCCTGCTTTTCTTCATCGTGGCTCTCTTCGCCGCTTACCGTACAGACTGGCTGCAAAGACACAAATGGCTGCAATGGGCTGCGGTAATCTCCATTCCATTCATGTGGCTCTGCTCCGAGGCAGGATGGATGGTGGCGGAAGTGGGTCGTCAGCCATGGACTGTACAGGATTTGCTTCCGACAAAAGCGGCTATTTCTGAAATATCATCCGCTTCAGTGATCACCACATTCTGGATGTTTGCTGTAATTTTCACTGTCCTGCTTGTTGCGGAAGTGAGCATCATGCTGAAACAGATCAACAAAAATTCTCAAAAAAATTTAGAAACCGATAACGCACATTAAGTCATGACTCTCGAATATCTTCAAAATTATTGGTGGATGCTCATATCCGTTCTCGGAGGCATCCTCGTGTTTCTGCTTTTTGTGCAGGGCGGACAGTCAATGCTACTCGGCACATCCTCGAAAGAACGTCGCGACCTGATTATTAATTCCATGGGAAGGAAATGGGAACTGACTTTCACAACCCTCGTAACTTTCGGAGGCGCTTTTTTCGCATCCTTCCCTCTGTTTTATTCCACAAGTTTCGGGGGCGCTTACTGGCTGTGGATCCTGATTCTGTTCAGCTTCATCGTTCAGGCGGTAAGCTATGAATACCGCAACAAGGCGGGCAACGTATACGGCACAAAAACCTACGATACTTTTCTGTTTATAAACGGCTGTGTAGGCTGTATCCTCCTTGGTGTGGCTGTGTCGATGTTCTTCTTCGGCGCACAATTCACCGTAAGCCGCGGCAACCTCCTCGACCCGGGAAGTCCCGTGATTTCCCAATGGGCTTCCTCTCATGGTTTCGAGGCTATTTTCAATTGGAAAAACCTCATCCTCGGTGTCGCGGTACTTTTCCTCGCAAGAATGCAGGGCGCGCTCTACATGATGAACAACATCACAGACGATCCGGATTTCTTCAATATCCTGAAAAACAAAGCCCTTGTAAACGGCGGGATTTTCGTGGTGTTTTTCCTTTGGTTTCTTGCAATGCTCTGCACTGCCACAGGCTACACAGTGACCACAAATCCCGACTACTCTCTCAACGTCGTGGAAACCCCGTTCAAATACTTCCACAATTTCACCCATCTCTGGTGGGCTGGATTGACATTACTGATCGGAGTTGTGGCTGTATTGTTCGGATTGTTGAAATCATGCTTCAGCAATCATTGGACAAAAGGGATATGGTTTACCGGTATCGGGACGTTCCTTGCCGTAATATCGCTTTTCTGGGTTGCAGGTTATAACGACACCGCTTTCTATCCTTCATTGCTTGACCCAGCTTCGTCTCTCTCTATCCGCAACGCATCTTCATCCGAGTTCACACTCAAGGCTATGAGCTACGTCTCGATTGTGATTCCTTTCGTATTGGCATACATCGCTTACGTGTGGAAATCGATGGATAAAAAGAAGCTTACACCGGAAGAACTGGAAACAACGACCCATAAATATTAATGTCCTGACAAAACAGACGCACAATATCTGCGTTATTATTGTGTCGCCGTTCCTATGGAGCGGCGACACTTACGTATCCAGCATTCCACATTCATCAATATAGAATAGCAATGTCACAGACAAAGAATATTCTTCCACAAAAAGATTCCTACTGGAGTCTGTTTTCAACTTTTTTCAAGATCGGAGCCTTCACTTTCGGAGGAGGCTGGGCCATGATCTCGATTATCGAATGGGAAATTGTCGACAATCATCATTGGATAGAGCGTGACGATTTTCTTGATCTTCTTGCTATCGCCCAATCCCTGCCCGGCATACTTGCAGTGAACATAGCCACTGCCGTAGGCGACAAAATCAAAG
>JAIDJJ010000488.1 GCA_029052265.1 Muribaculaceae bacterium | reverse complement strand
ACGCAAAACGCAAAATTTGCCTAATTCCCCCGGTTTTACTAATTTTGCACAAAGCAATTGCAAGATTATGAAACAAGGGGAAAACTGCACAACCGCCGAAAACTCAGCGGCACAATCCGCTCCGGCTACCACCGCCCGGCGTCTCACCCTCAACAAAGGGGAGAAGCTGCGCCACCGTTCCCTCGTGGATACCCTGTTTAAAGAGGGGAAATCAATTTATGAGTTCCCCTTGAAAGTGATGTGGAGAACTGTTGACGGGGCAACCCTCGACAATACATTCCGCGACCATGTCCCGGACCGTATCGGGGCGTTACAGATGCTGATCACAGTTCCGAAAAAGAAACGCCGCCACGCCGTCGACCGGGTCCTGATGCGTCGCAGAATCAGGGAGGCATACCGCCTCAACAGGAAGGATTTTCTATGTGGCGTGGAAGACAATCCTGATATCCGGTCGCTCAGCATGGCATTCATATACATACACGATAAAAATCTTCCTTACTCAACAATTGAGCGCAAAATGCGGTTATTGTTAAAGAAGCTTTCGGAAAAAATATCCGGAGATAACGGCAAAACAGCAGATCCGCGTTGATCTATGACAAGACTTCTCATATTGCTTATCCGCTTCTATCAGGGCGCTATTTCCCCTCACTTCCCCGCGGCATGCCGCTACACACCCACGTGCAGCCAATATGCCATAGAAGCCATTCGTAAACACGGGCCCGTGAAAGGCACATGGCTCGCGGCAAAAAGGATTGCCAGATGCCATCCCTGGGGAGGAAGCGGATACGATCCCGTGCCATAAATGTAAGTCCCGGCTTGATCATCGGAAATATTAAAAATCTTTTTCATCATGCACACAATCCTCGACATCCACACCCATCACCCTGCACCGCAGCCTGACGCTGTCATTTGCGCAACCCCTGACAATTTCATGCCGTTGGACGGTCAGCTTTATTCGGTAGGCATTCATCCATGGGAAACCCCAAATGCCATCACGGAAGAGACCTGGAAGAAATTTGAGGAAGCTTGCCGCCATCCGGCTGTAAAGGCTATCGGTGAATGTGGTATCGACCTGGTCAAGGGGGGACCGCTCTTCCGACAGATGCAGGTGATGAAAAGACAGATCGATCTCTCTGAAGAACTCGAGAAACCGCTGATAATCCACAACGTACATGCTCACGATGTCATAATCGGACTAAAAAAAGACCTGAAACCGGCGCAGCAATGGCTCGTGCATGGATTCCGTGGCAAACCCACGGTGGCACGCATGCTTACCGATGCCGGGATATGGCTATCTTTCAACGACCGGTTTAATGACGCATCCGTCTCGCAGATACCCGGAGAACTGATCCTCGCAGAAACGGATGAATCGGATGCCCCGATCTCTGATATAATCACATCCCTCTCTTCTCTCCGGGGGCACGACATGACCGAAGAGATAATCAGCAACGCCCGCCGCTTCCTCTCTCTCGATTCGTGACAATTTGTCTTTACACGTTTTTGATGATATTTTTTGGATTTTACGCATATTGACAGTGAAGTTGAGTGCGTTTCATCGATTTTATGTAATTTTGCAGTGTCGCCGGAAGTTGTCCGGACGACACTGTTTTTCTATTTTATTTTGCGATATGGTAAAGCCTTGCATCATCTCTATACTGTCTATACTTCTCGGCTCCGGGGCTTCGGCTCTCACTCTTGAGCCGATAAAATACGGGGATTTCTCCCAATGGGTGACCCGTGACATTAATGAGTCAAAAATCATCGGAGGCAAACAGAAGACTGTCTATGCCATAGCCCCCACCGACCATATAAAGGGGAATGTGGCATATGTCAATGCCGGCGGCTCGCCATGGGCGTCAAGCAATGTCTACGCCAACGTGTCGGGTATCGTGAAAGCATCCAATACTGTCTCCCCGTTCAACCGTGGGGGCGACACATGCGCCCGCATGGAAGCGAAAATGGAAGAGGTGAAAGTGCTCGGGCTAATAAATATGGATGTCATGGTGGCGGGATCCATTTTCCTCGGAAGGGTATTCGAGCCGATCACTTCCACCAAAGGTCCATATTCTAAAATGGAGATGGGGGTGCCATATACAAAGCGCCCCGTGGCGCTCGTCTATGACTTTCAGGTAGACATGCCTGATACCGACACCCGGACGAAATCTACAGGGTTCTCTTCCAAGAAAACGCTTCAGGGGAGAGACAACGCCGAGGTCTATGTCCTTCTTCAGAAACGGTGGGAAGACTCCAACGGCAAACTTTACGCACAGAGGGTAGGCACAGCCAGGGAAAGATACGACAGGTCGGTTCCATGGACAAAAGGGCACCGCCTCGACATACATTACGGCGACATTACCCGCGAGCCGTTCTACAAGCCCTGGATGGGTCTGCTGAACGGAGAGAAAGCATATTACGCCCGAAATTCCAAAGGGAAACTCGTCCCCGTGGAGGAAGTGGGGTGGGCGCCTGCCGACGCGGTGCCCACACATGTGCTTATGATGGCGTCGTCTTCTTGCGGCGAGGCTTTCATCGGCACCGAGGGGCTTACCCTATATATCGACAACATCGCGTTCGGATTCTGAGAGCGCGTTCCTTAAAATTTCGAGGCCGTAGGGGCGGCGATTTTGGTGCAGATTTTGAAAGTTGAAGAGGGCGCGA
>JAIDJJ010000487.1 GCA_029052265.1 Muribaculaceae bacterium | reverse complement strand
TGTGGAATCGCATCGGAGTGCCATGATAGATGCCCGGTTCCGTAAGATCCCGGTTTACTGTCACACCGATTCCAACAGTCACCCCCGATGCAATGGAGACACCGTTCATCACCCTTGCGCCAAGTCCGATGAAGCAGTCATCCCCGATTGTCACACCACCTCCGATCACGGCACCCGGCCCGATAAAAGAGTTGGAGCCTATCCGGCAGTCATGTTCAACGATCGCTCCTGTATTTACAACCACATGATCTCCAAGATGAGCACGGTTGATGACAGCTCTATGAAGAACGGCACACCCTTCCCCGATAGAAGAATGGTCTGTAATTATTGCAGACGGAGAAATGATCGACAGAAACCGGGCTCCGGCAGCCGTATATTCATCAATCATTTTTTTTCTTTTTTTCATTACTGGTAAACCTGCATATACAAAAGCTATGTGGAAAAGAATCCCGGAGGATGCCAACTCCGTTACAGCCGAGTCATTCCCAAGCCATTTTACAGGCATGCTTTCCGATTCTGAGAGAGCGGTGTATCCTACCACCCGGATATCATCTCCGGCTGCCTCCATAAGCGAAAGGGCATGTCCGCCGCCTCCGGCAAGCACTACCGAAATATTATTGTCAGCTTTATTGTTGATAGTCATAGTAATTTGTTTCTGTTAGAATATCTTTCAGATTATCTTCCACATTCAGATATGCCGGGGCATACCGGACATATTCAATAATTTTTTCCAACCGACGTTCCATGGCAGGTTCAAGGGAGTGAGCCTTGATATATTCTACCATTTTACGGAAAAGATTTATGGCAGAGATCCATGCTGTTTCCCGTACAATATGCTTCACTACCAGTCGGGAAAGCACCACTTCGAGATGGTATGTCATAAGATCAGCCACTTGCTCGGGCGGAATGTCGAGTCTGATAAAATCCGCCACAATTTCGTTACCTGCCTTGATGCTGATTTTTGCTTTCGGGCGCCCCTGTGGTGTGAAATAGTTGCGGTAAATATCTTTCTTTCCTTTTTCAAGAGCCGCCTGAGGATCAGGGTTCATGAAAAATTCCAGATATTCCTTTGCTACTTTCCTTGCGTCGTAAAGGTCAAGTATTACTTGCACAAGGTGATCTTGTGGAAGAGACTGGAGATATTTTTTTAGTTTAGCCTTACTCATTCAAGACTTGATTAATGTTTACGCAATTGCCAGAACGCCACCGCAGAAGCGGCTGCGACATTCAGGGAATCGACACCGTGCGACATCGGGATGCGGGCAGTGTAATCCGCATTTGAAATCACATCGTGAGAAAGTCCGTCCCCCTCCGTTCCCACCACCATAGCGAGCTTTGGCTCGGCGTTGAGCCTTGGGTCGTCGATACTTACAGACTTATCGGTAAGTGCAAGTGCCACAGTTTTAAATCCCGGTCCCTTTAAAGAGTGTACAGGCTCATCAAGCCATCCCCACGGTACGAGAAACACACTTCCCATAGACACTCTTATCGCCCTGCGGTTAAGCGGGTCACAAGAAGTGCGGGTAAGAAGAATCCCGTCAATACCCAACGCTGCCGCCGATCTGAATATTGCTCCGATATTGGTGGTGTCGGTGACTCCGTCGATCACAACAATCCTGGTTGCATTCTTACAAATATCTTCCACTGAGGGGAGTGGGCGCCGTTTCATGGCACACAAGACGCCGCGAGTGAGAGTATATCCTGTCAATTGGGAAAGAAGGTTTCTTTCCCCTGTGTATATCGGGATGTCTCCACATGCGGAAATAATATCAGAAGCGTCTCCGGCTATATGTTTGCGTTCACACATCAGCGCCACAGGAGAATATCCGGCGTGGAGTGCGACCGAGATGACTTTTGGGCTTTCCGCGATGAAAATCCCTTTGTCCGGTTCAAGACGGTTGCGTAACTGAGCTTCCGTAAGAGTGGAGAAAATTTCCACTCCGGGATGATTAAGCGATGTGATCTCTACTATGTTCATGATTCTACAAAATTATAATTTTTTTCGTTCATATACTTTATTCATTGGCATGATAATGGCATTTATCGATAGAAAGAATGATTTCAGAGGTTAAAAAGGGGAATATAGGGGTGTTAATAAGAAATTATTTGTTAATTTTGCATCAAAATATCAATTCAGACGATGAAGATTTTCTCATATATGTCAAGACGACATTTATCACCGGCTCTCTTGCTGGGATTCATTATAGCTTTTACAAATTTTCAGGGATCCGCATTCCGTATTCATTGTAAGGAAGACACAGTGATTGTCAATAGAATACTTTCGCTCACAACGGAACATGGTGGAAGTCTTGGAGAAAGATGCGTGTTTGCCGCCCATCAGCTTGAGGGTATTCCATGGGCGCCTGCACACGACAATGATTCTTCTGGAACCATCATGATCAACCTTCATGGACTCGACCGTATGGGTTTTGTCAATACTGTTCTTGCATTTGCTGATGCAAGTATGAAAAAGCAACCCTCAGTCAAAGAATTTGAGTATTCGCTTGAGTCTGTAAGCCGTCGCAAAGGAGTGGACGAGGGATTTGCCTCGCAACTCATTTATGGTGCCGACTGGATAGTAGACAATGTCTACAGGGGGCGAATGAAGGAGATGACCTGTATCTTATACACATATTCCGCTGCCGACGATCTTACGCGT
>JAIDJJ010000486.1 GCA_029052265.1 Muribaculaceae bacterium | reverse complement strand
TTTCACCATTGAATAGAGTTACACTCTTGCCGCGTTTTGCAGCGGCAAGAGCAGTTTCATATCCGCCGGGACCGGCACCGATAATTATAAGGTCGGTTTTCATTTCGAAGCCTCTTTAAGTGCGCGGTAGCTTAGAATCGGATTCTTTGCAGCGCCGGTTTCGTCAAGTTTGCGCACAATAGTTGTGAGGGGAGCGTTGATTACCTCTTCGGGGGTTTCGCGAGCCTCTTTAGCCACCTTGTGCATAACCTCAATAAAGTCGTCGAGTGTCTCCTTGCTCTCTGTCTCTGTCGGTTCAATCATCATTGACTCGTGGAACAGGAGAGGGAAATAGATTGTGGGAGCATGGAATCCATAGTCGAGAAGACGCTTGGCTACATTGAGAGTAGTCACGCCTGTAGACTTGTCTTTCAGACCATCGAATACAAACTCGTGTTTACAAACACCCTCAATCGGGAGGAGATAATCATCTTTCAGACTCTCCTTGATATAGTTGGCATTGAGTGTGGCAAGAGGACCAACGTTGCGGATATTCTCCTTGCCGAGAGTGAGGATATATGCATAAGCTTTCATCATCACGCCAAAGTTGCCAAAGAATGTAGAAACGCTACCGAGGCTTTCTTCGCCAAAGTCAACAAAGAACTTGCCGTCCTCACCTTTCTTCACTCTCGGGTTGGGTAGGAAGTCAACGAGATGTTTGGCAACACCTACAGGACCTGAACCGGGTCCGCCACTACCGTGAGGTGTAGAGAATGTCTTGTGAAGATTGATATGCATGATATCGAATCCCATGTCGCCGGGACGTACTTTACCAAGAAGCGGGTTTAGGTTAGCTCCATCATAATAAAGGAGACCACCTGCCTCATGCACAAGTTTAGCTATTTCGAGGATTTCGGTCTCAAACATACCCAATGTGTTGGGATTTGTCATCATGATGCCTGCGATTGTGTCATCAAGAAGCGGTCTGAGATCTTCAACATCGATAGAACCATTTGGTTTAGACTTCACTTCCACAACTTCGAGACCTGCCACCATCGCGGAAGCCGGGTTTGTTCCGTGTGCAGAGTTGGGGACAATCACTTTGGTTCTCTTATTGTCGCCACGTGACATGTGATACTGGCGCATAACCATAAGTCCGGTCAACTCACCATGAGCACCTGCATAGGGGTTAAGTGTGAACTCAGCAAGACCTGCGATGTTTGAAAGCATCTTCTGCAGGTTGTAGTAAAGTTCAAGTGCACCCTGCGCAGTAGCTGCGTCCTGTAGCGGATGGATATTGTTGAACGCCGGAAGAGCTGCAACCTCCTCATTGATTTTTGGGTTGTATTTCATTGTGCAGCTGCCCAATGGATAGAACCCGGTGTCTACACCAAAATTCTTGCTTGAAAGATTGGTGAAATGGCGCACAACCTCAAGTTCGCTCACTTCAGGAAGTTCAGCTTCATTTTTTCTGAGAAGATCAGCAGGAATCTCCCCTATTCCATTCACACCGAAATTATCAGCAGGCAGAGAATAACCCTTTCTTCCGGGACGTGAAAGTTCAAATATAAGTTTGTCGTATGTTTTCATATCTTATCCCTCCACCATTAAGTTAACCAGTGTGTCAATTTCTTCTTTAGTACGCTTTTCTGTCACAGCAAACTCTACGAGTCCATCACCGAGAAGTAAACCACCCATTATTCCGTTTTCAAGGAGACGTGCGTTGACTTTTTCCATGTCAAGATCAGTCTTTACCACAAATTCCTTGAGGAATGGTTTGTTGAAAGCCGGTGTGAATTTACCGGTTGCAATAAGTTTGTTGTAGAGGTAGTGGGCTCCATCGCACGATAGGGTATTAACCTCCTTAAGCCCTTCTTTGCCAAGCAAAGATAGATATATAGTGGCATATAATGCCATCAAGCTTTGATTGGAGCAGATGTTACTTGTAGCTTTTTCACGACGGATATGCTGTTCGCGTGCCTGCAGGGTAAGCACATAAGCTCGTTTGCCATCAGCATCTTTGGTTGCACCCACCACGCGTCCGGGCATCTTGCGGAGCATAGATTTGCTACAAGATATGAATCCAAGATACGGACCACCAAAAGCGAGAGGCATACCGAGGGACTGACCATCGCCACACGCTACGTCAGCACCCCACTCTGCAGGTGTGCGAAGAACTGCAAGAGCGGAAGGATCGGCAAACACTGCCAGGCTTCCCTTTGCAGAATGAATATTGTCTGCAAGACCGGTGAAGTCTTCCACAATGCCATATTTGTTTGGAGTAGGTACGATCACACCTGCTACATCCCCTTTTTCAAGTTCTTTGTAGATAGCGTCAAGATCTGTCACTCCATCTTTTTCCGGCACTTCTGTCAGCTCGACCCCATGGAATTTTGCATAGGTCTTTACAACCCTGATAACTCTTTCAGAAACTGTAGCGGAAATGAGCACTCTGTTTTTCTTCTTTGCAGAAGCAACCATCATGAACATTGCTTCTGCAGCTGCTGTCGCGCCGTCATACATAGAGGCATTTGTAGCCTCCATTCCGGTAAGCTCGCTGATCATGCTCTGGTACTCGAAGATATATTGGAGTGTACCTTGAGATATTTCCGGTTGATACGGAGTGTAAGCTGTATAAAACTCGCTGCGAGCAAGAAGATGTGCTACTGTTGAGGGCTGTA
>JAIDJJ010000485.1 GCA_029052265.1 Muribaculaceae bacterium | reverse complement strand
CCAGCTCGTGGAACAACAGCGATCCCCTTGTGCTCGTGGACGGTATCGAACGCGACATGAACAGTGTCGACATCAGTTCTGTGAAATCTATCTCAGTGCTTAAAGATGCGTCGGCTACAGCTGTCTATGGTGTGAAAGGTGCGAACGGTGTTGTGCTTATCACCACAAAACGTGGACAGGAAGGAAAAGCGAAGATCGATGTCGGCTTTACTGCCACCATGAAAACCGTGTCCAAGCTTACTGACAAAGCTGATTCTTACGATGCGTTGATGATGCGTAACAAGGCAATTTTTCATGAATTGCCGATCCAGCCGTCGTCATGGAGCTATATGACTCCCGAAGGAGTGGCATATAAATATCGTCATCCCGCCAACCTTGAAGAATTTGAACGCTATCCTAATGTGGATTGGCAGGATTATCTCTTCAAGGATCATGCCATGTCTTATAACGGCAATGTCTCCGTGAGCGGCGGTACCAAATTCGTGAGATATTTCGCTGTGATAGACTTTGTGCATGAGGGTGACCTCTTCAAAAATATCGACAACGGGCGCGGTTATGACACAGGCTTCGGATATAACCGTATCAACGCCCGTTCGAATCTTGACTTCTCATTGACCCCCACAACCACTTTCAAAGTCAACCTTGCCGGTTCCACCGGACAGAAGCGCTCGACATGGCCGTCTGACAACTCTTCTTTCAATCAGGGGAACTGGAACGACCAGCAGGTGTGGGCAGGAGTCTACAACATCGCGCCCGACGTGTTCCGTCCCATCTATTCCGACGGCTCGTTCGGATATTATCCGGCGTTCAAATCACAGGTTGCAAACTCTGCGGAGCTTCTTGCCATGGGAGGCGCCTTCAAGACCACGCATACTTCGATAAATACTGATTTTGTGTTGAATCAGGATCTTAAATTTATAACCGAAGGTCTGAATTTCCAGGCTATGATCTCATGGGACAACCGCTTTGTGGAATCAGGAAGAGGAGTCAGCGACCTTAACAACACCCCGCAGCGCAAATGGATAGATCCTGAAACCGGAATAGTTCAGACAGAAACTTCGTGGGATAAGACCACAATGTTTGATTACATTCCGGGAAACAAATGGGTGACACAAGGTGGAAGCGTGCAGGACTGGAATACCGTGCGCAATCTCAACTATCAGCTACAGCTTAACTGGAACCGGGATTTCGATCTGCATAATGTAAGCGCCACAGCGGTATGGACGCGTCAGGAAGTGGCTACCGGCAACATGATCCCTATCCGCAGGGAAGACTGGGTGTTCCGTACCACGTATAATTATGACGACCGCTATTTCGTGGAATACAACGGCGCTTACAACGGTTCAGAGAAATTCGGCAAGGGATACCGTTTCGGTTTCTTCAACTCAGGAGCGATAGGATGGCGTCCTTCCCAGGAGAAATTCTGGAGGGCGCTGAAGCTTGACAACTGGTGGCAGGAGCTGAAGATACGAGCATCATACGGAGAGATCGGTGATGACTCGGGTGCCCGTTTCCTTTATATGGACCAATGGGCTTATGGCGGCAATACAAAAATGGTTTCCACAGGATACGGCGATATCAGCATTCCCACTGTATGGGGCGACGGAAGTATTTATTCTTATTATAGGCAGAGCGCGCTCGGCAATCCCGATGCTCATTGGGAGAAAGTGAAAAAGATGAACCTCGGTATCGATTTCTCATTCCTAAACGGGATGGTGGCAGGTACAGTCGAACTTTTCAAAGACAACCGAGACGATATTCTCATCAACGGTTCCGATCGTTCCATGCCTTCGTATTTCGGGCAGACTCCGCCGACCGCCAATATCGGAAGCGCCCAGGTGAAAGGTTATGAGTTTGAACTCCGTCTCAGCAAAAACATCACTTCCGACATGAGGATATGGGGCAATTTCAACATGACACATGCCGCCAACAAAATCAAATTCCGTGATGATCCGGAATTGAAGCCGGCATATCAGAAG
>JAIDJJ010000484.1 GCA_029052265.1 Muribaculaceae bacterium | reverse complement strand
CGGTAAAATGTCAAAAAAGACCAAAACCGTTCTGTGGTCATTCGCCGCTGTAGCTTTGGTGCTTGCCATAGGATTCACATGGATTGCCTCCGGGAATCCTGACGGTCTGGAATGGTCAATTGCAAAAATTACCGGCAACACAGAACTCGGCGCGGCTACAATACCGTCCACGGCATTTATCCCTGATTATGATTCTACATTCGCAGGAATAATCGGCGGTGTGATTGTAATGGTGATGCTATGGTGCATATGCGCCTTACTTTTCAGAAGGAAAAAGAAACTGGCATAAATGGCAAATCTTGAAAAGGCATACAGACAGATTGTCAGTCTTGACAATAGCGGGAGGTGCAATCTTGCATCTCCTGCCGTTCTCATTGTCACGCTTATTTATCTCGTGTGTGTGCTCAGTGTGCCATTATATCAACCCCAACGCTTAGTCTGGCTTGCAGCCTACCCTATTGTGGCGTCAGAAATGGAAGGAGTCAGTTACGGCAGAATTTTCTTTAAATCTCTCTGGATACTTCCCCTGATAATTTTTATCGGGATTTTCAACCCTTTCATTGATACCGAAACTGCCTTCCGTATCGGCAATATGGCAATAAGCCGGGGATGGCTGAGTTTCGTATCCATTCTCATTCGGGGACTGCTTTCTTTTCAAGCAGTGTTGCTTCTTGTGGATACAACCGGATTTATTGATATCTTCAATAGTTTGCGTAAAATCGGATGCCCCTCTGTGCTCACAACACAACTTCTTCTTACCTACAGATATATCCATGTCATTATTCAGGAGGCTATCTCAATGAAAAGAGCCATAGAAGCCAGAGGATATGGAAGGAAAAGCTATCCTTTGAAAATGTGGGGGCAATTTATAGGACAGCTCCTCATGCGCAGCATGGATAGAGCCACCCGGATTCACCGGGCAATGGATGCAAGAGGTTTTGACGGATTGCTTCCGACCGGTAAAAATTTAAGATGGAACAGAAATTCATGGATATGGCTGGCGATATGGGCTGCTATAATTGTTTCTCTGCGAATAATAGATTTATCCAACATTTTAAAGCATATATTG
>JAIDJJ010000483.1 GCA_029052265.1 Muribaculaceae bacterium | reverse complement strand
GTGTCTATACAGATAGTTATAGTTTGAATGATACGGATTTGAACGTATGTGAAACGCGAATGAAGCATGATATTACAAATAAAAACGCAATAGACATACCTGTAAATCCCCGAGGTATGAAGATTGTGTAATTTTGTCAAAAATAATACTGAACCTATGAACCATAAACTCACCTACATCACACTTGCGGCGATTGTTGCCCCGGCACTGACAAGTTGCTTTGCCGGCAATGCTGATGCTGCCGGGATTGATCCACAGAGTTCGGTTGCCATATTTGATTCCTTCAAATACGAAGGCAATGACTCGATCTACAATGCGAATCCACTTCCCGATGAGAGCTCATTCTACAATCCTGTATTTGCAGGGTGGTATTCCGATCCGTCGATATGTACAAACGGGGAAGGGGATTATTTCCTTGTGACCTCGACCTTCACATTCTTCCCCGGAGTCCCCATTTTCCACAGCAGGGATCTTGTCAACTGGAAACAGGTAGGTCATGTGCTGAGCCGTCCGTCGCAATTGCGCAACATGGAAAAGCAACATGTAAGCGGAGGTATATTCGCCCCGGCAATAGCTTACAATCCCTCCAACAAGACTTACTATATGGTCACCACCAACGTTGGTGACGGTAATTTCTTTGTGAAGACGCAAGACCCATTCGGAGAATGGAGCGATCCCATCATGCTTCCTGAAGTTTTGGGTATTGACCCTGCGTTTTTCTTCGACGAAGACGGAAAAGGGTATATTGTAAACAATGATGATGCCCCCGAAGGGAAACCTGAATATCCCGGTCACCGCACAGTAAGAGTCGTGGAATTTGATCCTGCTACAGACAAATGTGTTGGCGAGCGGAAGATAGTTGTCAATAAAGGATGCCGTCCGGAAGAGAAACCTATCTGGTGTGAGGGCCCTCATATATATAAGGTAAATGGGAAGTATTATTTGATGACTGCAGAGGGTGGCACGTCTACGTGGCATAGTGAAGTGATCTATAGAGGCGACACTCCGTTCGGACCATATACCCCTTATCCCGGAAATCCGATCCTTACGCAGCGCACACTTGACCCGAACCGTAAGGACCCTGTCACTTGCGCCGGACATGCCGACCTTGTGAGAACTCCTGAGGGTGATTGGTGGGGAGTGTTTCTTGCTGTGCGTCCTGTAGCCGACAACAAGGAGAATCTCGGACGAGAAACTTTCATGATGCCTGTGAAATGGACTGAAGACGGATGGCCATATTTCATGACCGAAGGGGAGACTGTCCCGCTTGTTGTCACGAAGCCGGGTGTTAAGATAGAAGAGAATGTGACATTCGGCAACTATACCCGTACAGATGAGTTTAATGACTCTACTTTGGGAATGGAATGGATGACGCTCCGTGGACCGGCTTCCGATTACTATTCCTTAACCAAAAATCCGGGATATCTCACTGTGAAATGTGCTTCCGTGAAATCAAACGAGAAGGCGCAGCTCCCTTATATATGCCGAAGGATAAATCATCATAATTTTGATGCGGAAACAAGACTGACATTTCTACCCGAACATGACAACCAGAGTTCAGGAGTGCTTCTGTTGAAAGACGAGACCCACCAATATTATCTTGCGCGAGTCAGGAGAGGCGATGATCATTATATAGAATTGCGCAAAGTGGCAGATTCCGGCAGTCAGTGTCTGGCTGAGAAAAAGATTGAATCTTCAAAAACTACAGTTGACCTTAAAGTGAAAGGGGAAGGACTCACTTATTCTTTCCTTTATTCTACAGACGGGGGTAAGACTTGGGAGACAGTGGCTGATGGAATAGATGCCGGATTCACTTCCACGAACGTTGCCGGGGGATTCACCGGAACGGTTATCGGACTTTATGCCTCAGATGTGGAATAGTTCCCTTATAGACTGGAGAGCATTTATATACGACCTTAGATAATAATATATGACCTTAGATAATCCAATTAATAACCTATCAACATGAAAAAAATCAAAAATCTGCTCCGGACCTTATCACTGGTCCTGGCAATGGTTGGATTGAGTTCCGCATCAGCCTTTGCCTTATCAGTGACCGGTACAGTCACCGATGAGACGGGAGAGCCTCTTATCGGTGTCACTGTCCGCGTGGAAGGTGTGCAAGGAGGAACCGTCACAGACATAGACGGTAATTACAAGATTGAAGTGCCTGATGCAAAAAAAGGTGTCTTGATTTTCACTTATGTAGGTATGATGCCTGTAAGTGAAAAAGTTGATTCCAGGCAAGTCATCAATGTGGTGATGAAAGAGAACTCCGACATCCTTGAAGAAGTGGTGGTTGTGGGCTATGGTCAGCAGAAAAAGGCTTCCGTTGTCGGAGCCATCACTCAGACCACAGGCGAAGTGCTCGAGAGAGCGGCGGGTGTGCATGACATCAGTGCCGCCCTGACCGGCAACCTTCCGGGCGTGATCACCGTGCAGTCTTCGGGTATGCCCGGCGACGAGAGCGCGAAGATCACTATCCGTGGCGCCAGCTCGTGGAACAACAGCGATCCCCTTGTGCTCGTGGACGGTATCGAACGCGACATGAATAGTGTCGACATCAGTTCTGTGAAATCTATCTCAGTGCTTAAAGATGCGTCGGCTACAGCTGTCTATGGTGTGAAAG
>JAIDJJ010000482.1 GCA_029052265.1 Muribaculaceae bacterium | reverse complement strand
ACGCTCTTTCTGTATGTGGAGGGGCGACCCATTTTGATACCCTCCTTTCGGCAACGTTCTATATATTGTTTCCGACCGCTTTCCATACGTTCCTTTATGGTCAGTCGCTCCATGGAGGCTATCTCCAAAAGGATAGTGACTAACTTATGCCAAAAGTAAACATACTCTAATTTCTGGCAGTTTCGTTATGCACTCGATTATTTCAGATTGCAACCTTCGGGAGGAGTGATGTTGTCTTTATGGCAGCGGTCTATGATATGGTTGATCCGGTCTTGAGTGGCGGGGTGTGATGAAAACATCTGAGCCATTCCGTTTGTCTGAGCTCCGACTTCCATTGATTTAAGCTTTGAGAATGCCATAGCCATCGCCCATGGATTTTTACCGTTTGCCTTCAAGAAATCGTAGCCGTAGTCGTCGGCGTTGCTTTCCTGTGAACGGGAATATTTTGCGCTCACAAGCGATGACCCGAGTTGGGCGAGTTGAGATTGAGTCAAGGCGGCAGCCGTTGAGCTTGTAGATGCTATACCGTCGAGAATAGCTGAGTTGAGCAATGCTTGTTTAAATGCGTTTTTTGTATCCTTATGAGCCACATGACCGATTTCATGACCTATCACACCAAGCACCTCGTCATCAGTCATCCGGTCCATAAGCCCGGAATATACACGCACACTTCCGTCTGCACACGCGAATGCGTTGACATCATTGGTGAGGTAAACCTTGAAATTGAGAGGTATGCCGTCAACTGAATTAAGTCCCCGTGTAAGGTTTGCCAGACGTTTGGAGTATTTGTTTGAGGCGGGTGCTACATTGTTCTTTTGGTCGGAATATGTGATATACTCGTGCACATAGTTCTGGATTTCCGAGTCGGATACTGTCGCTGCCTGGATAGCCTTGGATGCCCCGCTCATCAGTGATGTCATGTTGAGCCCGGTTGACGAGCATCCTGAGAACAGTAACCCTATGTAAGTCGCCGACGCGAACATAAGGGAGCGTATACGCATGCTTTTTCCGATATGCCTTATACCTTTCATAATCTATTAAATTACATCATTTATCCTGATATGTAATCCATCACCGGAGTCCCCGTGTCAGTTTCATACCATAATCTATCCATATCTATTTGTAAACGTTTCAACTCCCCTAAGTGTTGTGCCTTCATTCTGATAATCTTACAAAAAATTGCGGGATGTAATCTTACAAAAAAATTAAAGTTATATCAATAATAATCGTTAATTTTGTTTCAGTGATCATTTATCCGGCACGATGCGAAAAATGTTGTTTACATGAACGTGATATGGGAATGCGGGATTTGCAAAATCGATGGCGGATATTTGAAGGTGCCGACATAGGATGGGGGCTATAAAGACTTCGGTCAATGTAACGGCAACTAAGTTGAATTGAAAAAATTTTAATCATATGGAGCAGGAAAGGTACATATTCCGGCGCGCAGAGCTCACAGATCTCGCGGCGATAGAGAAAATATTGAAAGATGCCGTTGACCGGATGTTGGCGGAGGGGAAACAGCAATGGGATGAGAATTACCCAAATGCAATTCATGTGGTTGCAGACATTGCGAGGGATGTGGCATTCGTCCTTGAGTGTGAAGGCGAAGTAGTGGCGTATGGGGCAGTGGTGTTTGATGGCGAACCGGCATACGATGATCTGATCGGGGATTGGCTGTCAGACGACAAATATGTCGTGGTGCACAGACTTGGTGTGGCGCGTAATGTGCAGGGGAGAGGTGTGGGTGCCAGATTTTTGAAAGCTGTGGAATTTTTCGCTGCTGAAAAAGGGATACGGAGTTTCAAGATAGATACTAATTTCGATAATTTTGCAATGCTTGCCCTTCTTGAAAAATGTGGGTTTGAGTATTGCGGGGAAGTTTCTTATGAAAGAGGTTCGCGTAAGGCTTTTGAAAAATTGATCTGACGGTTGTGCGGACAGCGTCTAAGAGTATGTTTACTTTTGGCATAAGTTAAGAAACTGTTTAAAATTTATTTTGTCTTGTCTTTGAGGT
>JAIDJJ010000481.1 GCA_029052265.1 Muribaculaceae bacterium | reverse complement strand
CCTTCTGGCAATGCATTTCCGTGGCTTACGATAAGGACAGACTCCCCGATACGAAGATTTTTTGCTTCATAGAGTTTATCCCCGTCCTTTATGCCTACCACGCTTTCCGTAGTTGGGGTGTCAAACGCTTTGAATGCCACAGTATTTGTAGCGTAAGTCCATAAGAACAGGAACGCGAACCAGCAGAAGAATTGTACAAGACCAACTGTCCAGAACGTTGCGGGTGCATTCTTGAGAAGCTTTATTACACCCGGTGTTGAACCTTTTGCAGGAGTCTCATTGCCACCATTATATTCATTGTAGACATGGGGTGGCCATTCTTTGATTTTTACAAGAGAATAAATGACGCAGATCAACAAAATCGCTGCCCCGATATAGAATGACCAGATAACGGTAGGAGGGACAACACCGGATGGAGCGGTATTGCGCATTCCTATCCAGCCAAGGCAGATCGGGAAAATGTAGCCTACAACCGACCCTGCATTGCAAAGGAAGCTCTGAATCGAATAAGCGAGTCCTTTCTGTTTTTCATTGACCATGTCTCCGACAAGCATTTTGAACGGCTGCATCGCCATATTTATTGAAGTGTCGAGAAGCATAAGGGCAATGAGACCGAAAAGGATTGCACTTGCCACAGTAAACTGGAAGCTGCCCGCATTAGGAAGCAGGCACATTACAATCACGGCGATTGTCGCTCCGAAAATTAAATAAGGAAGACGCCTGCCGAACCTGTTCCAGGTGCGGTCGCTCATCATACCTACAATAGGTTGGACCAGCAGTCCCATAAGTGGCGGGAGGATCCAAAAATAACTTAAATCATGAGGGTCAGCCCCGATGGTAGTGAAAATACGGGACACATTGGCGCTTTGTAGAGCATAGGCAATCTGGACTCCGAAGAATCCGAAACTCAGGTTCCATAGTTTCCAGAAGCCTAAATCCGGTTTAGTTTTCATTTAGGTATTATTTATGTTTAATTTATTCAGGCTTAATTTGGCTGTAAAGCCATGCTATTTCCTGAGCCCATATCCCGTCATCGGGAGTTTCGAGAATAAGAGGTATTCCATCCAATTTCGGGTCGTTGACCAAACGGGAGAAAAATTGTTCGCCGAGAGTGCCTTGTCCGATGCTTGCATGGCGGTCTATTCTTGAACCGAGTTCTCGTTTGTCGTCATTGATGTGCATCCCTTTAAGGTAGCTTCGCCCTATTATTTCGTCAAATTTGGACCAAGTCTCTCGGTAACCATCTTCGGAAGCGAGGTCATAACCTGCAGAATAGGCATGACAAGTGTCAATGCATACACCGACACGTTCCTTATC
>JAIDJJ010000480.1 GCA_029052265.1 Muribaculaceae bacterium | reverse complement strand
CTATATGATGTAGATGAAAGTAAAAAAGAGGATGCCGTATCTAAATTCCCCGGCATCCTCGGCAGAAGATTGATTGTGTTCGACCGTTATCTGTTGCGTAAAACAAAGTGACACATTTTTGTCGGCTCCCGCATTTCATCGGGATATCATGCCCCACATAATACGATCAGTCCGCATATCGCGATATAGACAATAGCATAAGGGATTGCCTTGCGAAGTATTGCATCGTCTTTCCCTTTCATGTCGCATGCGGCGGTGGCGATGGCGATACTTTGCGGGGAGATCATCTTTCCTCCTGTGGCTCCGGCAGAATTGGCGGCGGCGAGCCAGTCGGACTCGGATCCTGAGAATCCTGCGACAGAGGTCTGAGACGTCATTCCCAATTGAGACGCCACTTGCGCCTGCAGTTTGCCGAACAGGATATTTGAAGAGGTGTCGCTTCCTGTCACGAAGGTTCCGATCGCTCCGATAAGCGGTGCGAAGAATGGATAGAACGATCCGGAAATAGCCACCAGTCCGCTTGCTATTGCTGCTATCATGCCGCTATAATTCATCACGGATGCAAGTGCTATCAGGCTTATGATGGTCACGACTGTAAATCTGAGATTCACGATAGTGTTTGCCATGACCACAGTCAGTTGTTTCCAACCCAGACCTTGAACAAGTCCTCCTGCCACACTGCCGATAAAGAGCATCAGGGCAGCGTTGTTTAACCACCCGAATCTGAATGTGGATCCAATGACGGGGAGAGGAACTTCAGTCACAAGATGGGATTTAAGAAAATTGTTGACCGGAGGACATAGGGCTCCGCTGAGAAGAATCAGCACAAGGATGAATATATACACGCTCCATGCCTTGAATGTGGCGCCGGCAGATATTCCCGACACTATTTTTTTGTCACCCTTTTTGCGGATAAAAAGACGGTCGTAAACTATTATGGCGATCACAGCCGCTATTGACCCGATTATGGCTGGCGTCTCCGCCCCGAGGAACGTGGCGCACAAGAGCTGGACTGCGAGGGATACGCCTCCTGTCCATATCGCCAGACAGATATTTTTACCCCATGCCTTTTTGTCGGCAAGCATCAATATCACAAACGGGATCAATATGAAAAGAGGGGCAAGCTGGATTACGGCGAACGTCGATACCTCGCACAAGGTCTGAGGCGAGGCTGCACCTCCCGGCGAAATCTCATTGCACAGCGTTATCACAGGCACTCCCACCGCTCCGAATCCGGTCGCAACTGTATTGCCCAACAGCGCGACCAATGCCGAGAACATTGGTTTGAAACCAAGTCCGATCAAAATTGCGGCAGGTATGGCTACGGCAGTGCCGAAACCAGCCATCCCTTCGAGCAGACCCCCGAATCCCCAGACCATCAGAAGCACAAGCACTCCTTTATCGGAAGTGAGAGTGGTGAACTGGCTTTTGATCACTTCGATGGCTTTAGACTCCACAAGAACATTGTAGCTATAGATAGCCATAAGGATAATGAGAAGGATAGGGAATATGGCTTTCAGGACGCCTTCGGCAAAGCTCCACCACACTACATTATAAATGGATGCCGAGGAAAATTTATCGGGAACCATGTCCACGGCAGGAGCGATCCATAGGGCAATACAGACCGTCACTATCAGGGTTATAAGGGCGCTTTTGTAGCCTGTGACTTTAAATCCGAGCATAAGCACGAAGAGCAGGACTACCGGAATGATGGCTATTAGGGCACTCATGGAACAATAATTAATAAGGTTATGATTAATGGATAAGTGGCTGTTAAAAATTAGCAAACCGATAATCCTTACTTATCACGGACGGGTTTTCTAATCTTTCAAGAGAACTACGGTCATGCTTCTTGCCGCCTGGGCTCCCATGACAAGCACCTGCGCGATATCGGCTGTCTTTGACGGACCCGCCATAAACACACCGTATCCATAGTCGTTGAAGGTCACTTTTTGATAAGCCTGGTGCATGTTGCTTACAATTTCACTTTCATTTAAAAGAGCCACAATGTTCTCAGATATGAAGTCGACCGCCCTTTCTTTCACTTCCTGCGGAATCCATATTGCCCCGTTCTCAGCCACACCGAATTTCCCTTCGATCACGCCTACGTCCGTGCCGTTTAGATCCTGGGCTTTTTTTACATTGTCAGGATTGACTGTGGCGCTTTTCACTTCTGGAAGCGCGCTGGCAATCACCTTTGCATCGGGATAGCATTCTTTTATAATATCGTCAATATCCTTTTTGTCTCTGTCTCTTACTATCCGGCATCCTGCTGCAGTTGCCTGAACTATAAACTCCTCCACAGGATCCTGATAGACCGTGGCATCAATGTCGCTGAGACAAGGTCTCGGAAGACGCTGTCTGATATTTTTACGGCATTTGCCGATTATGTCATTGCTTGTACTCATAAAATTGGTGGCGGGGAGACCGCGTTTTAAAGATGTCTTTTTCTAATAGAATGTGCCTGCCGGGCAACCCTGAGATCACATCAGGTGCCTGTAAGGTCATTTGTCCATGTCCTTGTGAAAAGGCTTTTTAGGGAATTGCATCATTTTGTGTGCGTATGCCCACGGATTTAACCCGTTGTTTACCATGAATGAAGGAAGATGGTTCAAAAGATGCGCATAAGATGTGGCGGCGTTATATATCGCCTTGTTGTCGAATACCCGATCCATTGCCTTGCAGATCATTTTTTTCTCAGAATTTGCCACTCCAAGTCCGTCCAGGGTCTGTCTCCACTTGTAGATCTGTTCACCCAAGTTTATTTTCACCGGACATACATTCTGGCATCCGAGGCATAAAGTGCATGCACTTACATTTCCTGCATATTTTTTAGGGTCGTGGAGCATACCGAGATTTATTCCCAACGGTCCGGGTATGAAGAAGCTGTAGGAATATCCTCCCGACCATCTGTATACCGGACAAGAATTCATGCAGACTCCGCACCGCATGCATTTGAGGGTCTCCCAATGGTCTTCGTCTGCAAGCCATTCGCTCCTTCCATTGTCGACAATCACGATATGCATTTTCTTTGCGCCCGGACGGGCTTTCCTGAAATGACTGGTGTAGGTTGTGGAAGGTTGTCCTGTGGCAGAACGGGCGAGAAGCCTTACGAATACAGCCAGACATTCATAGTCGGGAATTATTTTTTCAAGACCTATGGCGGCAATCTGCAGATCTGGCACGGATGTCGACATGTCGGCATTCCCTTCATTGGTGCATACGACAATATCACCGGTTTCCGCGATTCCGAAATTGGCACCGGTCATTCCGGCGTCAGCCGTCAGGAATTCATCCCTGAGGCTTAGTCTTGCCTCATAGGTGAGGTATGTGGGGTCGTGGTCTCCCTTTTTTGTATTAAGTTCTTTCTCGAAAAGCTCTCCGACATCGTCATGAGTCAGATGCGTTGCCGGCACAACAATATGGCTCGGTCTCTGGTGGGCAAGCTGAAGAATCCTTTCTCCGAGGTCAGTCTCGACCACCTCTATGCCTCTGGCTTCGAGATATGGGTTCATGTCGCATTCCTCAGTGAGCATAGACTTCGACTTCACCATCTTTTTTGCATTGTTATCTTTTAGGATGCCGTAAACTATTTCATTAAACTCAGCGGCATCTTTTGCCCAATGCACTTCGACGCCGTTTTTCTTGGCGGCATCTGCGAATTTCTGAAGATATATGTCGATATTGGTGAGTGTGTGGCGTTTTATCTGAGAGGCTTTTTCCCTGAGCTGTTCCCATTCGGGAACGGCGGCAGCCATTTTATCGCGTTTTACACGCAACCCCCAGAAAGTGCTGTCATGCCAATCGGCGTATTGCTGGTTCTCAAGAAATTTCTTAGCCAGCTTGCTGTGTGATGTGCTCATAGTCCTTCAGCTAAAATTTCAATTACATGCCTGAATTTGATTCGGGGCGTTTTTTGTTCTTTATCTGCGATTCCTGCCATATGCATCAGGCAGGAGCAGTCGGCTCCGGTTATATACTCTGCTCCGGTAGCGATATGCCGAGCAAGTTTTTTTTCACCCATCTGCTTGCTTACCGCCAGCTCTTCGATGCTGAACATACCACCGAACCCGCAACATTCGTCGGCTCGTTCAGGCATCACCACCTCTATGCCCTCGACAAGTTGGAGCAGGTCCTTGATTTTGTTAAACCGCGGTTCCATAAGTTCTCCGGGAGAAGAAAGATTCAGTTCTCTTACTCCATGACATGAATTGTGAAGACTGACTTTGTGAGGGAACTTACCGAGTGTTGAGTTGACTTTAAGCACGTCATGAAGAAATTCCACCATATCAAGGGTGTTGTCTGCAATATGGCATTTGTGGTTAGCTTCTTTTAGGATGTGCGGATACTGCAGGCGTATGAAAGCCGTGCAAGATACTGAAGGGGCAACCACATAGTCAAAACCTTTGAACATGTCATCGTATCGTTTTGCCAGAGTTGCAGAATCTTTTGCGAAACCGGCGTTTGCCATCGGCTGGCCGCAGCATGTCTGTCCCTGAGGGTAAGAGACATCGACACCCAAATGGCGCAACAGTCGGTAGCATGCGTCTCCCACTTTGGGAAAAACCGCATCAACATAGCATGGGATAAATAGTCCGACTTTCATTTCAGTTATAGAT
>JAIDJJ010000048.1 GCA_029052265.1 Muribaculaceae bacterium | reverse complement strand
AGCGCGACCTCCGCATCAACACTGTTTTTTCTTGCCCTCGCCATCACCTCGGGCAACGTCAGCGACAATAAATTAGTATCCTCGGCAAATGCCCCTATCGCCGCTGCAGACAACAAACATCCAATCAATATTTTCTTAATCATAGTCTTATTCTGATTTTATGGCGATTGCCGGTTCAATCATCATTGCACGTCGTGCCGGATACCAGATGCTGACCACAATGCCGACAGCAACGAGAATCATTGTCACAACCTCTATCAACACTACTGACCCGTAAGACAATCCATCGGCGACATCTGTCACTTTCATTATCACCCACCCTGCAATCGCAGCCAAGACAGTGGCAAAAACCACAAGCAACAAACCTTCCGAAATCACACGACGGAAAATATCCCCGGAACTTGCACCGCAAACCTTGCGGACAGCTATTTCACTGACCCTTTCCTGCATTCGGAACCAGAAAGTGCCCAACATCCCAAGGAAAATAATGACGATCAACAATATTATCACAACAGTATACATTCGCGCCTCAACAGTTTTGTCGCGATCGGTGGCAACCCCTTCGTCCGTCAGTTTCGTCATCTGGCTTAGATATACATTTTTATATTGTCTCAGCGATGCATCAGACTCAAACTGCTGTTTAAAAATTTCCATTCGTCCGGGTTTGACACGGATAAGGATATTCCAGATATTTTCAAGAGGTTCAGATTCATCCAGTCCGAAAAAAATTGTTCCGTATGTGTCGGCGGTATAATCAGACCGTTTCACAAAATTTATGATGTCTCCAACACGGTATTCCTTTTCCTGCCATTCTATATTTTTACCATAAAGTTCCTCCGGACTACGGCGCTCCTTGGTGTCAGGATCCATAACAAGTGGCATGATCACATTTGAAACCAACACACCATCATTTTTGAGTATCTCTTCAATATCGTCAATGCTTTTTCCGGTGCGGCTCTCCAGTCTCAACACCTTAACAATATCCGGACTTCCCCACCGCATGTTGCCCGAATATTGGAT
>JAIDJJ010000479.1 GCA_029052265.1 Muribaculaceae bacterium | reverse complement strand
CGGAGACCTTATAACTATTTTCAGCCACGGCAACGGACTTTGGCAAGATTCTCCCGCGCTTATATCGGTAAGCCGGAGCCATGACCACGGAGCCACATGGGAAAAACCAGCCGTCATCAATAATCAGATTCTGACCACTGACCCTGCCGGGATTCAGCCGATAAAATGTACCAGTGCTTTCGCATCTTCAGGAAGGGCGGTGCAGTTGTCAGACGGGAGGATCATGTTTGCGTTGGTCACACGCCGGGCAGGCAACAAAAACTTCAAGGTATATGCCATTTATTCCGATGACGGGGGATATAACTGGAAAGCGTCATCCAATCCGGCATCGGAAGACGGGGATGAAGCTAAAATAGTCGAACTCCCGGACGGATCGCTTATCATGAGTATAAGAAACCGCTTCGGGTCTTTAAGAAAGTTTTCCTATTCAAAAGACCGGGGGGAAACATGGAGCGAACCGTTGCCGATAGAAAGTCTTCCTGATCCCCGATGCAACGGAGATATCATCAGATATACCCACAATGGAAAAGATATTCTCCTGCATTCCCTCCCATCCGATCCGAAAGGGAGAAACGATGTGGCGATATTTGTAAGCGAAGACAACGGCAAAAACTGGCATATCAGGAAAAAGGTGGTCACCTCTCCTTCCGCATATTCTTCCATGACTGTGCTGCCTGACGGATCTGTCGGAATACTCACAGAAGAAAGCCAGAACAATCACTATAGCTACAACATATGGTTCACCCGCCTCCCGATAGAGACAATCATTAGCAAAACCGAGTGATTTACAAAAAAGAGACATGCTGTTTAAACAGCATGTCTCTTTTTTGTAAATCATCAATGGTTTAATCAATAATTATTTACCATAACCTGTCCATTGGAATTTCAGTGTTTCTGGATCATAATAATATGATGGGGAAGCACTGGTGCCATATGCCAAGAAACCTGCCAGTGTAAAAATATCTCCTTCATTAGTAAAACTGCAACCCTGGCTTGCAGGACAGCCAATAAAGAAGTTACCATAACCGTCAACATATTCTCCGATCAACTGCCACGGAGATGCAAGCCCCAAAACGTTGTCATTCTCGTCTACCAAAAATTCAATATTGGCTCCCTGGGTAGCATATTCAGGCTCAAGATACCAGTACGGACTCATCAATCTACAGATATAAACGCCATCTTGCGGATAATTGTCTGCCTGCTGCACAGGTATCTCTACAGCGTCTTCATTTCCTACCCAATTTAATGAGTAAGTCTTTGCAACGCCTTTGTCATACCATTCAAGTACAAGAACCTTGCTGAGCTTTAAAGCGAATTTTAAATTTTCTGCTTTCACATGCGTTATCACATTTTCAGGCTGTGCCAGAGTTATGTCTGCAGAATAATCGATTCCTGCTTTAGCATTGGTCGCGATATTTATCACATAGTCCGCAGAATAACTGCCGTCTTCAAATGTTATGCTGGAAGGACCGGTCAACACATCACTGTTTGATTTAAATTCCACAGGGACTGTCGCACTTCCAACGTTTACATTGCGTGAGATTGTGACGCTATAACTGGTCGGAATAGCTTCATTAGCCGGAATGCTGATTGTCTCAGCCGGTTTGGCGAAGGCATATACCTCTCCGGGGTTGGAAGCCTCATCCCAATATTGTCCCTCAGAGCAAGAAGCAAATGCCAATGCTGCAAATGCAGCGAAATAAGCGGTTATTTTATTAAGTTTCATTTTGAAATCTAATTTAGTAATTAAAGAACCGATGATTAGAAGTCATCAACTGCATTTGGCTTGCTCCATGTATCATTGTTAACACCGATTGCAGTGTTAGCTTCCATTTCACCATTAGGAATAAGAAACGGCTTGAGAGGAGCTTCGATATTATAAACCCAGGTAGGATCCCATCCACCTCCGCGACGGTCAAGACCTTTATTCAGACGGAGTAGATCATAATAGCAGAATCCTTCACCCCAAAGTTCGATTCGTCTCTGATTCCATACCTCTTCCTGCATGCTTGCCGAATCAGTGGCAGGACAGATATATGAAGGATTACGATAAGTCTTTACAAAATTTTCAAGAATATCTTTTGCACCTGCCACATTTCCCGCCATGGCTGTAGCCTCAGCCTGGATAAGATACATCTCCTCCACACGCATCAATGGAACATCACTGGCATTGGTAGAAGTTCCAAGCACACCCTGGTAAGGAGCAAATTTAACTTGAGTATACGCCGGTATACCATTTTGCGCAACATACGCAACCTGGTTGGCATTCAAGTTCGCACTCTGTGCATCCTCGTTGAGGAACCAACCCTTACGGCAGTCTGAATCAGGTATATTGCCATAGAGAGACTTGCTGATATATCTCCATGCCCCTACTGATGCATAACCATAGTTCAATGAACCCATGTGTGAAGGGAAGTTGATGATACCGGAAGTGACCACGCGGTCTACTTCCTGAACGTAAACAGCCCACATCCAGTTGTGGTCATCGCTGTTGCTGAAAGCCGGTTGAGATGCCTCTGCAATTGAATATGGAGTAGCCCCTGAGGTCGATATAGCCTTGGCTGCATCATCGGCAGCCGCCTGCCAATTGTTCATTACAAGGTTTACTCTTGCACGGAGACCATATGCAACTCCAAGTGAAGCAAATCGTTTGGCACCGGAATCAGCGATGCGGTCTACTTTATATCCACATTCAGTCAAGAATTGGATAGCCTTTTCAAGATCAGAAAGCACCTGGTCATATACTTCCTGTACAGAAGAACGGGGACATCCTTCAGCAGCTACAGCATCAGCATTTTCTTCCGTAATGATCGGAACGCAGGGAAGAGATTCGTGCCCTTTATATGTATATTGGAAAAGCTGAGCAAGGTTGAAATATGCAAACGCACGGTTGGCATATCCCTGGGAAGCATAAAGCTGCAGATCAGGATCGGTGGTTTCTGAATCTATATTTTTCAATACGTCGTTAGAGGCTCGTATGATCTTATAGGCATGATACCATGCAAGATTGTTTGCATAGTTGTTATTGTTTCCAAAATTGTATGCGCCAGATGAAGCGAACCAATTATAGCCGATGTTGTCTGACACAAGATCGGGACCAATATTATCCAGAACCATCATTACTGACGGCCAGCCAAAATCTATATGGTTTGAATAAACCGCATTATATTGGTTGTAAGTCGAAGAAATACCCACAACACCTGCAGATGCAAGATCCGGCTTTTTGGATATGGCATCCGATTTTTCGCCTGATGTGACATGATTGCTCAACGGCTTTGTGTCAAGATCGTTGCAGGCAGCAAGACCCATAGACGCCATCACAGCAGATGCGACAATATATTTGAAGTTATTTTTCATTATTCTTATTTATGAATTGATGAATGGGAGAAAATTTTAGAACTCAACTCTGACACCACCCGAAATACAACGTGAGCCTGTGTAGGTAGCGCCTTGTGATGACACATATCCCTGACGAGGATCAAGACCTTTGCGGGTTGACCAAAGGAACAGGTTTTCTGCTGAACCGTAGATGCGGACGTTGTTAAGGCGCAAAGCATCTGTCACTTTCTTGGGAAGAGTATATCCGAGAGTGATGTTTTGGAGTGATAGATAGTTGCTCGAAGTCAACCAACGGGTTGAGCTGTAGTTTGAATAAGAATCCTGTCCGTCAAGACGGGGAACATCTGTATAGCGGTTTTCAGGTGTCCAGGCGTTTCTTATATCAGTATGCCAGTTACGGCCGAGATCACTTGTAGATCCTGCATGCATAAGGTCCTGATATGTGTAATCCCAGATTTTACCTCCGAATTGATATGCGAATGCCATGCTGAAATCAAAACCGAAAAATTGGAGGCTTGTTCCGAAACCACCATATGCCTTAGGCATCAGATTGCCTGTTGACTTACGGTTGTAGCTATATGCATGGCTTGCGTCTGTAGAAAGATATTCATCACCAACCAGGATTGTTCCTCTTTCGTCTTTCTGGACATTGCCGTCAGCATCAAGAATTGGATCTGCGTCCCAATAGAGAGCAAGACCGGTAGCGGGATCCACTCCTGCATAGTCAACAAGGTAAAGCTGGTACATTGATTCGCCTTCTCTATAGATGCGGCTTCCGCTGATAAGCTGCCCGTGGAGATCCGGATGAAGTTTAAGAACCTTGTTGGTTACAGTGGTGATGTTAAAGTTAATATCCCATGTCACCTTGTTGTTGGCTATCGGACGATAATTAAGTTCAAGTTCAACACCATTGTTTCTCATAGAACCGACGTTCATAGGAATTGAACTGTAACCATTCGAAGGAGACACCGGCTTGTTGTAAAGCATGTCGGAAGTCTGGCGGTTGAAATATTCGATAGTACCGCTCACCATTCCTTGTTTGAAGCTGAAGTCAAAACCGATATTGAAATTGTTTGATGTCTCCCAAGTGATATCAGGGTTACCTTTGAACCAGAGGGTTCCGTCTGACCATACTCCGTTCGCTCCAGAAATGGTATATTGATCGGCGTATGCATAATAATATGCGTAGCTTGAGCCAAGCTTGTCGTTACCCTGTTGACCGAAAGAAGCCTTAAATTTCAATTGATCAAGCCATTCCGCAGGCTCCATAAAAGACTCTTTGGAGATATCCCACGCACCGGAAAGTGACCAGAATGTACCCCAGCGTTTGTCGGGGGCAAAACGTGAAGAGGCATCACGACGCACACTCGCGCTGAAGAAGTAACGGGAATCAAAGCTATAGTTGACACGTCCGAAAATACCGCGTGTAGAGTACGAGTTTACCTGACCGTAAGGATTCTTGTTGTCGATAGTGTTGTTGATTACCCAGCTGTCAGGCATATAGAGATTCTGACCGGCACCATCAAGGCTTTCTATGTTGAGATCATAGCTTTCATATCCGAGAAGGATATCGATGTCGTGCTTGTCTGCAAAAGTTTTCTGATAATTGGCGAGTGCCTGAAGGTTGATGGCACGGGTTCTTACAAATTGCTGATAAGCTGTGCCGCCATACTGCGCACTTTGTCCGTAATAAGGATTGCCAAGGTTATGATAACGGGTATTGTCAAGGAAGTAACCGGCAGTTCCTGTGATTGAAAGACCGTCAACAGGAGTTATCAATGCATACCATTTACCATTGAACTGATCCATAAGATAATCTTCTGTATCATAAACAAGGTTACCGGCAGGGTTAGAAATACTCATCCAGTTACGTATGCTTGGTGTAGACTTACCGTCACCATAATCGTAAATAGGTTTCCCTGTCTTTTCATCAATAAGGATTTGCCCATCGGCGCCACGTACATACATAGGATAATATGGCGCCAACTGATTTGCCATCAAGAAAGCGTTGCCTGATGAATTGGATGCATCAGCGCTCTGATCGCCGGGATATCCGCTGTTGACATAAGTATAGCTCATGTTTGTGCCGATCTTCAACCAATCCTTCACTTGGTAGTCGATAGATGTACGTGTGGCAAGACGCTTGAAATGTGAGTTCCTGATGAGCCCTTCATCACCAAGATACGCACCGGAAACAAAATAATTGAAACGGTCGTTTCCTCCGGTTACGCTTACATTATATTCCTGACGGAGTCCGTCACGAAGCTGCTCTTTTGTCCAATCATCGGGAGTATAATAGTATGTCCCGTCAGAATATCCGAGAGTTGCATTGGGATTCACCTTGCCGTCAATGCCGATAAGACCTTCTCCAGCGGGCAATGTATACACCTGATATCCGAGAGACTTGAAAATATTGGCATTTGCAGCAGCATGGGCGGCCTCAGGAGTATAAGTCATATTGTAATAATAGCCGTTACGAAGTGCCTGATATGCAGTTTCAACATATTCATTGGTAGTAGAAATAACATCATAGTTAGGCACGGCACGATGATTGGAACCCCAGCGGGCATCTACGGTGACTTTGGCTGTTCCGCTCTGACCTTTCTTTGTTGTGATAAGGATAACGCCGTTCGCACCACGTGCACCATAAAGAGCGGCAGCGGCAGCATCCTTGAGGACAGTCATTGACTCAATATCCATAGTATTGATATTGGCTACATCACCGTCATAAGGTATACCGTCAAGCACATACAACGGATCCATACTTGCATTGATTGAGCCGACACCACGGATACGGATTGATGGGGATGTACCGGGCTGACCGTTTGAGCTGAGGATCTGCACACCAGAAACCTTTCCGGCAAGAGCGTCTGTAGCATTTGATACGAGAGCTGTTTCAAGCGCGTCTGACTTTACAACTGACGCCGAACCGGTATAGGCGGATTTCTTTGCAGTGCCATAGGCAACAACCATCACTTCGTCAAGCTCGCTTGCAGTGCTGGTAAGCTCTATGCGCATCTGCTTCCCAAACTCCACTTTCACAGTGCGGGTCTGCATCCCGATGTAAGAAATCTGGAGTTCCTTCACATTGGCAGGTACATTGAGTGTAAATCTGCCATCAATGTCCGTGGCAGTTCCCTGACCGCCACCAATCGGCATAACTGTGGCGCCCACAATAGGTTCGCCATCTGATGCCTGGACAACTTCGCCTGATACCGTGCGGTTCTGAGCCGACAGGCTCCAGGAACACGCCATCAGAGTCATCAAGATTAAAAACAATTTTCTCATACGTAATAATTTTGAGATGAAGTTATTATTGTTTTGGTGAGTATTTACTTTAATTAAGGGAGACTTCAATGAATATGTTGTTGAATATCAAAACAGAATCAAGTCATTCTCTCTTTTTTTACCAATAAACCCATTTTATTCGGTTATGATGTATAGGTAATAAAAATGTTCATCAAACTCCCCTTTTCAAGGGGTGCTTTTATAATATTTTGCAAAATTAGACAATTTTTTCTACTTATTGCAAAAAATGTTTAAAAAAATTGTTTTTTAACATATTTCTGATGGTTAAAGT
>JAIDJJ010000478.1 GCA_029052265.1 Muribaculaceae bacterium | reverse complement strand
AACGGAAACACCTCATGGCCCAACCGGGGTGTAAACTCAATCGGAGCGACAATCGGCGTGGCGTATGTCCTGAACCCTCAGGAGGATTTTCACGGGACCTTGAGCTCTGTGGATGAAGAGGCTGACCGTCAACGATGGACATATGACTTGATGTTATTCGGAGCTTGGCGCAAAAGGGCTCTGGTCATCAATCATGACCCTCTTGTATTGCCGGGCAAATTCGGCATAGCCGGAATGCAGTTCTCGCCGATGCTACATCTAAACCGTATGGTATCTGTCGGACCAGCCATTGATTTCATGTGGGACGAGAGTGCCGGACTATCTAAATATAAAGTGGACGGTAGCTATGGTGACAACATTAAATTCTATAGACCCCCATTCGGCAAGCAGATAAGTGTCGGAGCTTCGGCGCATGCTGAACTGACCATGCCGATTTTCACAATAAATGCCGGACTCGGTTTTGATTTTATCAAGCCGAAAAGTGAACGGAGATTTTACCAGTCATTAACCCTCAAAACTTTTGTATCAAAAAATTTATATCTAAACATAGGGTATCGTCTCGGCAGATTCAAAGACCCTCAGAATCTCATGCTTGGAATAGGTTTAAGATTATAAAAGCACGCTCCCCAAATCCATTCCGGGTTCATAATAATCTCGGTTTTCATTATTTCAGGAAGCCATATAAATATCCCGTGTACGGCAAAGACTCATGACTCCGGCAACCACCCCTATTGCCACTGAATAATAAAGACATGCAACCGATCCTGTCAAGACATCTCCACTCATTGCAAACACGCCTCCCACAATTATAGACCCGAGCGTCTGACCTACGAGTCTCGCGGTGCTTTGCAATCCGCCTGCGGCGCCGGCACGGACTGTAGGTGTCGCCATCACCATAACTACATTGTTGGGAGTCTGATACAACCCATACCCTACTCCGCAGACCGCAAGCATTAACGCAACATTATATTGGGATGCCACATCAGGATGATAAAATATAAGAGACGCGACACCGGCTGTAAAAACAGCCATCCCCAAAGCGGCTATCATTCCCGGATTATAGCGCTCAGCAAATCTTGCAGCAAAAGGAGAGACTATCATCGTAGAGACCGGCCACGGTGTAAGTAAAAGACCTGTCGAGATTTCTGAAAACTTGAAACATTTCAAAAACAGAAAAGGCAATGATATAAGCACAAGATTCTGTGCTATAAAAGAGCATATGGAAGTGATCACGCTTAATGAATAAAGGCGGATTTTAAGCAAATCCACAGGAAACAACGGCTCTTGAATTTGCAACTCTCTTTTAATATAGAAATATCCCACCACTATACCCGCCACAAACACTATACCGGCAACGGATGTCATTCCGCTCCGGGAAAAACTGTTTAATGCAATAAAGATAAGACCTAACGCAAGTATATTCTGCATGGCGCCTACATAATCAAATTTTCCTGATTTCCCTCTCTTGTTATTATTATCGGGAAGATACCTCATTGCCAAAACCAACACTATCACTCCTATAGGCAGATTGATTATAAACAACCAATGCCACGATGCAAACGACAGGATTGCTCCGGAAAGCGTAGGACCGATAGCCGTAGTCACGGCTATCACCATCGCATTGAGTGCAAGCCCTCGCCCTATTATCTCTCGCGGATAAATCAACCTTGTAAGAGCTATGTTGACACTCATCACACATGCCGCCCCCAACCCTTGCAAAGCCCTTGACAACACAACAGCCGTAAAACTGTCTGCCATCGAGCACAAGAGCGAGGATGCCGTAAAAACAATCACTCCTGCCACAAACGTTTTTTTATAACTATAACGATCGCCGATAGATGAGAACGGGAGCAGCAAAACCGTGATTACCAACTGGTATATTGTCACTATCCAGACAGATTCGGATGCCGACACATCAAATTGCACAACTATCACCGGCAATGCCATGTTCACAAGAGTAACATCAAGCACCGTCATCATCAATGCAAACAACAATGCCGCTATCGCCAGTTTTTCATATGTTTTCATGCGAGTTTTTTCAATTCAGATATCAAATTTAAATAAAAATCGTGAGATTTTTACACCGGCAAAATAAAGAAATGATTTTTTCTTTAGAGGAAAGATACCAAAAAAAGCATTTCAAAACAATCAAGACACTGAAGACGGTGCAATCTTTTAGGCTCTATTCCCAAAAAAATATTAATCCAGAGGGACTTATCTGGAGGTGATCTATAATTTGTTGATTTTATCCATCTCATCCTATCCGTCGAGAACATTATATGATCACTTCCATTCAAAATATTTTGGGAAGTGATGTAA
>JAIDJJ010000477.1 GCA_029052265.1 Muribaculaceae bacterium | reverse complement strand
TCTCCTTGAGCATATCGTGAAACTCCTCCAGATCCGGCAGAAGAGGGGATGTTACAGTAATCTGTTTGGAAGACATAGATTTAGTTGATAATGTCACGGCAATTCTTAATGCATAATTGGCTAATGCAAGTCATCATGCATAATTAGCCTGACAATTAATATTATGTTTATTTTGCTTTTACGAATGAGAGGAGTTCGCGCAAATCTGCTGAGCGCGTAAGTTTTGTAATGGCGAGGAAATATACTATTCCTGCTATTGTGCCTATTGAGAGGCGTAGAATATTGTTTGGAAGAATCTGGACCATAGTCCAGACTATCGCTCCCATTGTTAATGAATATGCCAGGGTCGGGATCAGGTCTCTCATCTGTGTGAGGAATCCGACCTGAATCAATTTACCTGTATAGTGGGTGTTGATTACTAATGCGATCAAAGAATTGAGTAGATTTCCCCAGCACATCGCTACAAGCCCGAGAGGTACTGTGGCGCACAATATCGCAACACCGATACATTTTTTCCAGATTTCAAGTTTCAGAAAAAGATCACTCCTCCCTTTTACCTGTAAGAGATTGAGGTTTATTGCCTGGATAGGATACCACATCATGCTCAGGCATATTATCTGTAACAGGACAGAGGCAAATTCCCACTTCTCTTTAAGTACAAGAATTATGAAAGGATGGGCGACTGCAGCCAGACCAATCATCAGTGGGAATATAACAAATCCTGACAGCCTAAGAAAACGTCGGTAAACATCCCTCAGACGGTCATCATCATCTTGGATTGTGCAAAGAACGGGAAAAGTCACTCTTTGAATAATTCCTGACAAATTTGAAGATGGAAAATCCGCGAATTGATGCGCCCTTGTATAGTACCCAAGATCAGATGCGCTGAAAACTTTACCGATGACTATCAGATAAATATTCCTATAAACGGTATCAATAATTCCTGAGAGTGCCAACTTTGAGCCGAATCCAAAAAGCTCCCTGAATGATTTCCATGAATATATCCATTGTGGTCTCCATTTGGAAAAGACCCATAGAAGTCCGACATTTGTAGTGAGATTTGTAAGCTGGTACCAGACAATTGCCCAAACCCCATATCCGGTGTATGCCATCGTGATGCCGACAATCCCGGAAACAATAGCAGCCGAGAATGATGCCTTCGCCTGTGTCTTGAAATCAATTTTTATTGTCAGTAACGCACGCTGGACAACTACAAAAGAATTGATCAGAACACTCAGGGAGATAAGGCGAGTAAGGGGTACAAGTATCGGTTCGTTATAAAATCTTGCTATAAGTGGCGCACTTATAAAGAGAATCAAATACAGTGCGACACCTACTCCTATATTGAAATAGAATACAGTCGAATTGTCTATCTCAGAACGGTCCTGCTTACGTATGAGAGCCTGTGAGAATCCACTGTCAACCAAAGATTGGGATACCGCAATAAATACCGCAAGCATTCCTACCAGACCATAGTCATCTGGAGTCAGAATCCTCGCCATTATGATCATGACAATGAATGCTATTCCCTGAACTGAGAACCTTTCGAGAGTACTCCAAATTGTACCTTTAAATGTCTTATGCTTTAAAGAATCGGACATTATATAGAAAAATTTCGCTAAGAGAGCCTAAAACGTCTCGGTACTATATAGTTGTCAGTATTCGTTATTCGTAATAGTCCAAATAGATCTGACTTAGCGCTTTTAGCGGGAAATCCCACTAAATGTAAAAATTTAAGTTGTTTTTAGTTAACTGACAGCAACCTGTTCACTTTGGGGATTTAGGTATTTCCGGACCTTTAAAGGTGATAACAACCCAATACGGATTATACATCGGAATATGTAAGCGTTGTACATTTGTAGACACCTATATCAGTCAACTTTGTGTGTGGAAGCAAAGTCGACTGATATAGGTGCGTACAAACTTTATTCTATTTATGCAGCTATAATACTTTGTTAAGCAATAAGAGAGGAAGGAATTCTATTTCTTGATTCTTTTGAAGCGGAGGAGGTGGGAGGAGAGGGTGGCACGGATTAGGGAGTTGGTCTGGCGGCTTCCGCGCTCGTAGCCGTTGTCTATTTTTGTGTAACCTGTCTCTTTGAGGATTTTTGCGACCGTCTTGGGTTTGTCGGCAGTTATTACCTCGATGAGTTTGCCGTTGACACCTTCGTCGGGATTGTCTGTCCTTTTGAAACGTAGCTTGTTGCCTTTTGAATCGATGAAGACTGTAAAGCCGTCTTCCGAATCAGATTCTGACAGCTTGTGAAACCGGCATGTCTGTGCCATACGGTCGGTGGAGATATCGTCTATAAGGAGATTGGCGATATAAACAGCATTGGCACTTTGAGGATTTTGAGAGAATACGGGGAAAGAGAGGGCAAGAATAAGTGTTAGAATGGCTGATCTACAATTCATTTGTAAGAATGGCTTTATTTATTTTGGAGTGTGGTTTCGCTCTAAGGAGCGAAAAACGGAACAAATCGGGCGGGGATCCGCAGCCTGGATTTTTTGGAGCTGGTGCCCTTTCTTTTTCGCGGCTTTCGCCGCTTGGGTTAGTTTGAGAGGGTTATGGCGAGGGAGGCTTTCTGGAAGCGGTTTGTCGCAGGGTGATTGTATAGGGCGGTGCGGATTTGGGTATCGTATGCCCGATATTCTTCCTGCGTGAGGTAGGGAGTGGAGCTAATTAGCAATGATTGATTAGCAATTAGCAATGAATAGTCCAATCCTTCAAGATTTTCAAGATAAAACTTATAATTTTCAAACAAATTTTGTTTGAAACGGGATTCATTGCGGGTTTCGAATGCCCAGAGGTCGTTGGAGAGAAGGCAACTCACACGCTGCAGCGTGTCGTAATCGCTTTGGGAAGTCAGACTCGCCCCATGGCGAAACTGTCTGTGCCAACGGTCGAGGCTTACACTTTTCCATTGCAACGGACTACCGAAAAATTTGGGATTGTGACGGTCTATTTCACTCGTTACCGCCTTCTGAAGCGCATACTGGTTGACTGTCGAATCGCCGTGTATCCTCGCCTCGAAAGCCTTCAATCTGTTGTCGCTGACAAACGAACTGTCTCTCCTGACTCCATCAACAAGTCTGCAGACCAAGTCGTAACTTTCCGCCACCGACAGTGCGTCGCCTGCCGAGAGCGCACCGATGACTTCCTCTACATTTCCCAGCCATGCCGTTGCAGCGGATTTAACCTGACGGCGCATTAACGCTGCCTTTCCCGGATTTTCTTCACGGGAGTTCCGGGCAGCCATTGCTGTCAGGAGATATGCATAACCCGTAATGTCTGCCTCATCAGAAAAATCAACTTCCGAAACGGAGGGAAATATGTCGATGCAATTGATCATAACGAAGTAGTCACTGTCTCGGAAACCGGTTCCACGAATGCTTCCTTCACATTGACATCCTGCCACTTAATGTAAGAGGTATCGGAAAGGGTAAGAGTATATGTGACCGACCCGTCTACATTCCTGGCTGCACGCACCACCCCTTCCAAGCCGCTGAGCAACCCTCCGCCATTGATGCGAACCTTGTCACCGATCCCTACCGAAGGGGCATGTGTGACCAGTTCCATCTCTATGTCGGGAGTAAAGTCACCGATCTGTCGCTGAAATGCCATCATTTCGCGGCATGTGATATATGAATAGGGACTTTCAGGAGAGTTTGAAACCCTGTAACACCAAGCCATATCCCCTACCCTGCTCATATATTTCCCCACTTTATCACTGCGGAGCCTG
>JAIDJJ010000476.1 GCA_029052265.1 Muribaculaceae bacterium | reverse complement strand
CGCCGGTTCTCCCCGCTAAAGGTAGATAAATGGTTTGATTAATTATAAAAGTATTAGAATTTGTGTTAATTCTGTTTTGGTCAGTTTGTTTTTATGCTGGTCCCTTTGAGCCGGTGGCTACTGTGGGCGAATCCGGAGAGTTGGAATTGCCGGAGACCACATCGGTTTTTATAGAATCAGAAGAAACAGAATCGGAGGTGGTTGACTCCGTTACAGTTTCATCAGATTCTGTAAATTCATTGTTCTCAGAATTTTTTTCATATTCCATTTCCCAACGTTGATGGCAGAGACGATCGCGTTCGTTTGCAAGATTGATTATCCTTCCTGTGGAGACAGCCGCAGTGATCAATCCGAGTATCCACACCGTAATCAATGTGAATTTCACTCCTTTTGAGAGTGGGGAGCTTTTTTTGTTTAGCCCCATTCTTACGAGCAGATACAGAGGAATGCCAAGGGTAAGTATAGAGCCGATTCCGCAAATCACGCCCCACATCGGGATTGTGCCGGCTTCCTCATACCAATCGGGAACCGCCTCTCCGAAGAGAGTCCATCCCCAGCTTGTGCTGAACATTATCAGAGAGAATACACATCCCACGAGTCCGATGACCATTGCTATAAGCAGCGGGATTGCTATAATAAGTCCGACTATCACCAATATTCTGGCGCAAACGCCAAAGAAAGTTGCCAAAGAATCACCGAAATTTGCAGAATGCGCAGACATGGCGGGCTGGAGATTTTGAGAATTTTCTTCGCGGAAATTGTCGGTGACAGTTTTGCCGATGTTTTCAACAGTGGGTTGCTCACCCATCATCTGCATTCTTTCAAAAGGGGTGCGCGCCTCAGGCACCACTATCCATAAAATGAGGTAAGCTATTCCCATTGTCGCTACAGACACTACAGTGAGAAGCACAGTCAGCAATCTTACGACAGTGGGATCGACATTTAGATACCATCCCAAGCCGGCACATACCCCACCGAGCATGGCGTTCTGTGGATCGCGAAACAGTTTTTTCTTCTGTTTGGGCAATGGTGGAATATAAGGGGGAGGTGTGACAGATTCTTTATATTCCACTTTTTCGCTGTCGATGGTCAGGCTTTCATCTTCCTCCATCATTTCCTCAGGCTGTCCGACCCGGCGAATCACTTGCTCCACATCCTGCGCCGTGACTATGGCGCTTCCTGATGAAGTCTGTTCAAGAAGCAGTTCGGCAATACGGCTTTCTATATCGTCTATGAGCTCGCGAGAATCATCTTGCCTCGCAAACGCGTGTTCAATAGTGTCGAGATAGTCGCTGAGGAGAGTATAAGCATCGTCGTCGATTGTGAAAGGGAATCCCGCGACGTTGATATTGAATGTTTTTTTCATTGTGGTTCAAAATTATGGGCACAATCATGCCGCAAGATGATTATTGAAGATTTCTAAAATGGTTTACGTTTGCCACTATTTCATCCCAAGCCGCCGACATTTCGGCGAGAGTCTCTTTCCCGGTGTCAGTGATGAAATAATATTTTCGTGGAGGTCCCTTGGGACTTTCCTCCCATTCATAATTCAGTTTACCTTCTTTCCTGAGACGGTTGAGAAGAGTATAGAGAGTGCCTTCTACCACAATGAGAGAAGCCTCACTGAGTCCGTTGATGATATCGGAAGGGTATGCCCTCTGTTTGTTCAGAAGAAGGAGGACGCAATATTCAAGTATCCCTTTCCGCATCTGAGAACGGATGTTTG
>JAIDJJ010000475.1 GCA_029052265.1 Muribaculaceae bacterium | reverse complement strand
TGATTAATACATTATGAATTATGAATTATGCATTCACCTAAGATGGAAACAATCAAGACCGATATAGAAGGCGTGGTAATCATCGAGCCGCGCATTTTCAAGGATGCCCGGGGATATTTCTTCGAGAGCTATTCAAAGAAAGAGTTTGACGAGAAGGTGCGTCCGATTGATTTTGTACAGGACAACGAATCATGCTCGTCACGCGGCGTGATGCGCGGACTGCACTTCCAGCGTCCTCCCTATGCACAGGCGAAGCTTGTGCGCTGCGTGAAAGGTGCCGTGCTTGATGTCGCTGTCGATATCCGCAAGGATTCACCAACATACGGGAAACATGTGTCCTGTCTGTTGACCGAAGACAACCACCGCCAGTTCTTCATTCCACGCGGTTTCGCCCACGGTTTCGCGGTACTCAGCGACATCGCCGTTTTCCAATACAAGTGTGACAACTACTACCATCAGGAAGCCGACGGCGGTATCTCGATTCTTGACGACAGTCTCGGCATAGACTGGGGCATCTCTCTTGAAGAGGCGATCCTTTCGGAAAAAGACAAGAACCATCCCCTTCTCGCAGGTTTCGATTCCCCGTTTTGAATTACAATCATTACCCGTTGTCCGTTTCCCGTTATCTCGACTGAAAGACAACGACAAAATGATAGGTGGTCTGATGAAAGCAATCTCTATGAACAATACATTTGATTGACATATCGGAAAACATAAAACTTACAACGGGAAACGGAAAACGGAAAACTGACAACAATGAACATACTAGTAACAGGAGCCAACGGGCAGCTTGGTAATTGTATACGCATAGCCTCGAAAGGCTCCGAAGACAACTATATATTTACAGATGTCGCCGAACTTGACATTGACGGCACCCATATCTCCCGTCTTGACATAACGGATGCGGATGCCGTAGTCAAAGCCGTAAAGGATAACGAGGTGGATGTCATCGTAAACTGCGCCGCCTACACCAATGTGGATGCTGCCGAAGACAACGAAACTGTCGCCGAACAGCTCAACGCAACCGCCGTACGCAACCTCGCGGAGGCTGTGAAGGTCAACGACGGTACGCTCATCCATATTTCCACAGACTATGTGTTCGGCAAGGAGCCTTACAACGTCCCCTGCCGTGAGGATCAGGAAGGCACGCCGACAGGCGTATACGGTCTTACCAAGCTCCACGGGGAGCAGGCGATTGCCGAAAGTGGCTGCAAGGCACTGATATTCCGCACAGCGTGGCTCTATTCGGAATTTGGCAAAAATTTCGTGAAGACAATGCTCAACCTCACTTCCACGAAACCGGAACTGAACGTGGTGTTCGACCAGACCGGAACTCCGACATACGCGCAGGACCTCGCCGACGCAATATTCCATATCATCGAAAACCGCAGGATGGACGGAAACGAGGGTATCTACCACTACTCCAACGAGGGGGTCTGCTCATGGTACGACTTCACCAAGATGATAGCCGGATATGCCGGCAACACAGCCTGCGACATCCGTCCCTGCCACAGCGACGAGTTCCCCTCGAAAGTGAAACGCCCGTCATACTCCGTCCTCGACAAGACAAAATTCAAGCAGACCTTCGGTCTCCCTGTCCCTTACTGGACCGAATCGTTGCGCAAATGCATAGTCAAGCTTTCCTCCGGGGAATGACAACCGAAGGCAGAAGGCTGAAAAATTAACAACTTAAAATAGACAGCTCAGAAAACAATGAAACGCAACATATTGATCACCGGCGGCGCCGGCTTCATCGGGAGCCATGTTGTGCGCCTCTTCGTCAACAAATATCCCGACTATCATATCGTCAACCTCGACAAGCTGACATACGCCGGAAACCTCGCAAACCTCAAGGATATAGAGGACCGTCCGAACTATACTTTCGTCAAGGCGGATATAGCTGACTATGAGGAGATGCGCCGTATCATCAGGGAGTATAGGATTGACGGCATCATCCATCTCGCGGCAGAAAGTCATGTGGACCGTTCCATCAAGGACCCGTTCACTTTCGCACGTACAAACGTGATGGGCACGCTCGCGCTGCTCCAGGCTGCAAAGGAATACTGGGAGTCGCTGCCGGAGAAATACGAGGGGAAACTCTTCTACCACATCTCGACCGACGAGGTGTACGGCGCGCTCGAACTGACCGACCCCGAAGGTGTGGAGTCCCCCTTCACCACGGCTGCGTCTTCCGAGCATCACCACGCCTACGGCAGTGAGTTCTTCCTTGAGACCACGAAATACAATCCCCACAGCCCCTACAGCGCGTCGAAGGCGTCGAGCGACCATTTCGTGCGTGCGTACCACGACACATACGGGATGCCGACCCTGGTGACAAACTGCTCTAACAACTACGGGCCCTACCAGTTCCCCGAGAAACTGATACCGCTGTTCATCAACAACATCCGTCACCGCAAGCCACTTCCCGTTTATGGCAAGGGAGAGAACGTGCGCGACTGGCTGTATGTCGTTGACCACGCCCGTGCCATCGACACCATCTTCCACAACGGCAAGGTAGCCGAGACCTACAACATCGGCGGCTTCAACGAATGGAAGAACATCGACATCATCAAGGTTGTGATCAGGACCGTGGACCGTCTGCTCGGCAACCCAGAGGGATACAGCGACGAACTGATCACCTACGTCACCGACCGTCTTGGGCACGACATGCGCTACGCCATCGACAGCCGCAAGCTCCAGAAAGAACTTGGCTGGGAACCGAGCCTGCAGTTCGAGGAGGGCATAGAGAAGACCGTGCGCTGGTATCTCGACAACCAGGAATGGATGGACAACATCACCTCCGGCGACTACGAACGCTACTATGAGGATATGTATAGTAATCGAACCGCCAACTGATGCCGCCTTTCTCTAATAAAAGATAAAGGCATAAAAGCACCCAAAGAATAAGTCAGATAGTTTTTTTTTTGTCGAGTGATCCGTCCAACGGACGGAAAGTTACCAAAGAATCCATCCCGATAAAACTTAATAGTGGAATCACTGAAGCAAAAGACATTCAAAGGCACTCTCTGGAGCACTCTCGAACGATTCTCCGTCCAGGGAATAGCATTCGTGGTCATGATTATCATGGCACGGATCCTCACTCCTGAGGATTATGGTCTTGTCGGTATGCTCGCGGTCTTCATTGCTGTCTCGCAGTCGCTTGTGGACAGTGGTTTCTCCCAGGCTCTCATCAGGAAACAGGACCGCTCCGAGGTTGATAATTCCACCGTCTTCTATTTCAATATAGGCGTCGGCATCGTCCTTTATCTGATATTGTTTTTCTGCGCACCACTTATCGCGAAGTTCTATGATCAGCCGATACTCACACCCCTAACCCGCCTGATATCTTTGAGCGTCCTGATCAATTCATTTGTTGTTGTGCAGCGTGCACTTCTCACTATAAAGATAGATTTCAAGACCCAGGCAAAGGCATCCTTCTCTGCAGCAATAGTTTCCGGTGTTGTTGGCATTACGATGGCATACACCGGTTATGGGGTCTGGTCAATAGTATGGTACCAGCTCACAAACCTCACTGTCAATGTCGGGCTGCTGTGGGTATTCTCAAAATGGCGACCGCAATTGGTATACTCCCGGGAATCGTTCCGTGAACTGTTCGGATTCGGTTCGAAACTGGCAGTTTCCGGAATAATTGATACTCTTTATAGAAATATATATTTAATAGTCATAGGCAAGGTTTTCAATGCCGCCGATCTTGGATATTATACCAGGGCTCATCAGTTTGCAGAATTCCCGTCTTCAAATGTTTCGGGTATAATCCAGAGAGTGACATTCCCGGTGCTTTGCACAATCCAGAATGATGATGACAGATTACGTGATGTCTACAGACGTTTTCTCCGCCTCTCCGCATTCATCGTATTTCCTCTGATGATTGGTCTGGCTGCAGTCGCCCATCCTTTCATAATTCTTGTACTTAAAGAGAAATGGGAATTTGCAGCCGTGCTGCTACAGATAATATGCCTCAGCATGATGTGGTATCCGATTCATGCAATAAACCTAAACCTTTTGCAAGTGAAAGGAAGAAGTGACCTGTTCCTTAAGCTTGAGATCTGGAAAAAATGTATCGGTGTTGCAATATTGTGTGCTACTGTCCCGCTCGGACTTGTAGCGATGTGCTGGGGCAATCTTCTCAGTTCTTTGCTCTCTCTGATTATAAATACCCACTATACAGGTAAATTGATTCAGGTCGGATTCCTAACTCAAATGAGAGACCTGATCCCGACACTGATATATTCATTAACGATGGGAGCGATAGTCTGGACAATAGTACAACTCCTCCCCAACAATATTATGCGCCTTTCAATTGGCATAATCGCAGGAATCGTATATTTCCTCGCCATTACAAAACTTTCGCGCTCAGCCGATTTGCGCGAACTCCTTTCTTTCGTAAAAGCAAAATAATTATAACCGTTGGATACACAATGTGATTTTCAACACTCGCATTATTGAAATTAAAGGCTCTATACTTACTAAATACATTGTATTGCCTTTGATTATCAAGTATCCAATATCAATTATCAATTCTTCATATGTCTTCCAAACAGATTACTGTAACATCCCCTCTTCTGCCGGATCTGGAGGAGTTTCACGATATGCTCAAGGAGA
>JAIDJJ010000474.1 GCA_029052265.1 Muribaculaceae bacterium | reverse complement strand
ATCGTAAACAGAACAATAACCGATAAAAGAATAACCAACAAACAATCAACAGATATGAAGAAAGTAATTTTGAGTCTCGCAGTTCTCGTGGCAACCTCGATCTCGGCATTTGCTGCAACTGACAACAAAACTGAAACCGGTGTCCCGGCTTGCACCTCCCAGACTGCTTGCAAATCAAAGACGGCATGCTGTGAGAAAAAAGAGAAATGCAACAGGGCGGAAAGGGCTTTCGAAGGTATTGACCTGACAGCAGAACAGCAGACGAAACTCGCGGAACTCCGTAAGAACTGTTTGGCAGGAAAACCTGCAAAGGTATGTAAAGAGGCTAAAGACAACTGCAAAAGCAATCTTACCGACGAACAGAAGAAACAGATGAAGGCTGAGCGCCGTGCAAAACAATTTGAGGCGCGAAAGAAATATCTTGAAGGGGTGAAGTCTATTCTTACTCCGGAACAATACAATAAGTTTCTTGAGAACAGCTATCTTTCTAAATCTGCAAAAAAAGTGGATGGAAAGTGTCATGGCAAGAAGATGCATCGTAAAGGTGATAACCATCGGAACGACAGCAATAAAATGACACGTAAAGGCGACCGTCAAAACAAAAATATGAACCGTGCGTGACGTTAGTCATGTGATCAAAAAAGGAGAGCGGATAAATTTATCCGCTCTCCTTTTTTGATCATACCCGGGTTACCTGCGGTCCACTTCCAGCACATATACCGGAGTGGGAGCCTTTTTTAAAGCCACTTCGCCGTCTCCTTGGAAAGTGTTCTGTACAAAAAGATGAAGTTTCTTTTCCTTTTGCCATAGAGAGGTGTCAAGCGACGGTTCCCATGCATTGACACTGAATGCCGTGAGGTCGCGGGTGGTCCATCTGCCTGCCGGTCCGGAGTCTGAGGATGCAATAGTAATGCCACCTCCTCTTTCAAGATCACGGTATACCACATGTATCTCATTACCCTCGGCGACTATCCTCGGTCGTGATACGGGAATCATCTTGGTGCCGCCACCTGATAAAGAGAACGGTGGCATGCGGTAGGATATCGCAGTGTTGTTCCATCGTTTGCCATCATGCCATACGATTCTGTACTGGGGAATGTCGGACCCTTCCGACCTCCAATATGACACTATATATGGCAGTGACCGGCTGTCTGCAGTCATTGAAGTCTGATTTATAAGTTCGGAACCTTGCGGAATCCGGCATGCATACTCACAGTTTGTTGCAGTTATGGGAAGAGTGTATGCGGTGCCGTCGGAATGTAGCCAGGTCTTTCCCCCGTCAGTCGATTTAGCATAGCAGAGGTCATGATTGGTCTCCACCAGCCATGTCTCGCGCCACACCCAAGATACGTGAATTACATCGTTTGCATCGATATAAAGTTGCCAATACGGGCTGCGCTGTTCTTCTCCGTCGATAAGTGAATCCTGAACCCGAATCCATTTCCTTTCTTTAATATCGTAGCGGTTGATTGCCATGTTGCCTCTTCCGGAAGCACCTGAACGGTATACGAACAGGAGATCGCCGTTTTTCATTGAGTAAAATTCGGGATAAGTGACATTGTGCTCGTCGATACCGGTCATGGCAGACATCTCACCAAGTTCAAGACTGCCCGGTGTGACCCCTTTTGCATAGTGTAGGGGATGACCGTGATGGTCGAAAGCCACATGAATGTATCCCTCCCCGTCTATACCCATGCTTATCACGTTGTGTCCGTCTTTAATATTCCCTTTATATTGAGTCTTGTTGACGGTCCAGTCTTCGGATCCTATCGCACGTTTGCCTAAAGTGACATATCCTTCCGGATCATAATATGATATATATTGGAACCCGTCATGAGTGAGCAAGGAATTTGTACGGAACACGGCAGTATTGACTGACGTTCCGCTGTATCCTTTGCCGACTTCCACAAGACGTGATTCTCGCGCCTCTTCTGTCAGTCCGCTATAAGGGATAAAAGGGGTGCCTTCCTGATCGAAAGATATCGGGAGCCACAGATGTCTGGAATCCGGAAGGTTCTTGGGGTTCCAGATGTCTGCCATAAATATTATCGAATCACCCTCCTGAAGGATAAATGTGCCTTGTCCGCCAAAGGTAATGTCGGCGCCCGGACCTTTAAAGGGCGTAGGAAGCATATGCCATTCTCCGAAAAGGGAATCAGCCCACATCATTCTTGCTTCATTGGGAGCCCAGCCGGTGCAACCGGATGTTATCATCCAGTATTTTCCGTCTTTTTTGAATATTGTGGGAGCCTCGTTATGGCCTCCGGGGAACAGACGTACGTATTTCCCGGTATGACGAGTGAAGGATTTGTCAAGTTCGGCAATCTGCAGGGTGAGATTCTCTTCAGAAGAATAAATGTGGTATGCCTTCCCGTCATCATCCACGAAGAGAGTCATGTCGCGAGCCATCTGTCCTCCCTTTAGATCGCGGAAAGTCAGCAACCCGTTTTCTATGTCTTTGCGCCATTCCGGAGTCCACCATTCCTGTTCCAGCCGAGAATCATCCGGTTTTTGCGACTTTTTGAGGTTCTTGGGCATTTTCCCGGGATTAACGCGGGCGCTTCCGAGCGGTTTGAACGGTCCGAGGGGATTGTCGGCAACTGCCACGGCAGCCTGCGCGGCTGCATAACCTTTCCCTTTAAGCTCATGGTGAAACCACATGACATATTTTTTTGTATGAGGATTATAGATCACTTTGGGGCGTTCTATTGTTGATCCACGCTCTACTATGGCACCTTCCTCATCGCTGACAGCCATGACAATTCCACGGTTTTCCCAATTCTTAAGGTCGCTCGAGGAATAACAGGCAACCCCTTCCTGGGGTGCCTTGAACATCCTGTTCTCCCCATACCAGTAATATACACCGTCCCGGGCTTTTATTATCCCTCCTCCATGGCAATTTATGTGGTTGCCTTCGGAGTCTTTCCATATGCCTCCTTTGTCGGGCGACAATTCTCCCGATATCACGCCGAATGCCGAGATAACGGTTAACAATGTCAATGTGAGTTTTTTTAACATGTCGTATTGTTTACTTAGATTATACTTCATTGTTTCTGTTGCAGATAATCTGACGGTGCCATTCCAAACTCCTTTTTGAAAACCCTCCTGAAATATGCCATACTGTTGAATCCGGTGCGGAAAGGGATATCAAACATTGCCACTTCACCGCTGTCTAACAGCTCCACAGCTCTTGTGAGCTTGATTTTACGGATAAATTCATTTGGGGTCAGTCCCGTCACGCTTTTCACTTTCCGATAAAGAGTGGAATGGCTCATACACATCTTGTCAGTAAGGAAAGGCATGTCCATATCCTCTATCTCAATGTTGTCCTCGACAAGTTTGCGGAGCTTGTTGATAAACTCTTTGTCGAGAGGAGAGAGAGTTGCCTCGTTGTCCTCAATTTGCTGATTATCATTGGTATTTTGAGAAATTGGGGGGGTAATTTCTTGAAAATTAGACGGTTGGGATATGAACTTCATCGAGAGTCGGTGTCTTGTGTCGAGAATATTATTGATTCTCGACATAAGCAGGCGCGCGCTGAAAGGTTTTGTCATATAGGAGTCTGCTCCCGAGTTGTATCCCTCTTCCTTGTCGAGCATAGAATCTTTTGCCGTAAGCAATATCACCGGGATGTGGCTTGTTGCCATATCGGATTTGATTTCATTACACAATTCAATTCCATCCATCTCGGGCATCATTATATCACTTACCACAATGTCGGGTAGAGTCTCGCGCACTTTGTCAAGACCTTCTTTCCCATTTACTGCGCATTCCACATTATATTCCCCGGAGAAAGAGCTGACAATATAGTCTCTTACATCCTCATCATCTTCCACTACAAGTACGGTAAGACGTTCCGGCTCTTTGGGCGAATCAGTTGCAGCCTCTTCCTGGTCGGGTTCAATCTGTTCGGCAGGCTGCTTGTGCAAAGCGGCAGGATACTTGTTGTCGCGTAAGAATCTGACGGAGAATACACTCCCTTTCCCTTTCTCAGATTCCACACTTATTGTGGCTTCATGCAGTTCCACAAGGCTTTTTGTAAGGGCAAGCCCTATACCTGTGCCGGCTACTTTCTTGTTATGGCTTGCCTGATAATACCGCTTGAATATGTGCGGAAGCTCTTCGGGAGCGATCCCTTCTCCGGTGTCGCTCACCGAAAGGATTACATATGCTACGCCGTCGATCACGTCAGGACGTAGTGAAACCATGATAGAACCTTGACGCGTATATTTTAATGCATTGCCGATCAGATTATTGAGAATTGAGGTTATCATGTCGGGATCGTAATACATCTCGGTATCTTCAAGTTCCGACACATCTATCGTAATGCTGACGTTTTTATTGCTGTTGAGTTCTTTGAATCTCAAAGCGATCTCCCTTACGAAATTGGCAAGATTTCCTGAAACCACTTCAAGTTGCCTATGTCTCGTTTCAGTCTTGCGAAACTCAAGGATTCCGTTTATGAGATTTAGTAGCCTCATTGAACTTCCCCTTATCACCTGCAGTTTTGATCTGTGCTTGTCGCGCAGTTCAGGATCGTTTATCAGATCTTCGATGGGACCTATTATCAGAGAAAGGGGAGTGCGGAGTTCATGGGTCACGTTTGTATAGAACACGAGACGCTCTTCATTCAGAAGGAGATTGTTTTTACTGTTCTCCTTTTCGATTGCCAGATTTTTCTCAAGATTGAGTTTATATTTGTAAAAATATATTACAGAAAAAATAATGGCGGTCAGTACAGC
>JAIDJJ010000473.1 GCA_029052265.1 Muribaculaceae bacterium | reverse complement strand
TATGGGGTGAAATTCCATATAGCTTTAATCCCTTCTCCGATAGCAATATCAGCAGTGAGCTGTGCGCAGTCGGCAGGGACAGTCAGAATCCCTATCGTGGCAGGATCAGATTCCATTACAGATCCGAGCGAGTCGATATGGTGGATTGGAATGTCGCCGACATTTGTCGCCACTTTCCTCGGGTCAATATCGAATCCGGCTATAATGTTCAGTCCATAATTGGAGAGACCTGAATCTTGCATCAGAGCTTTCCCGAGACTTCCGGCTCCAAATACATATGCCTTGTGAGGAATGTGGAATCCTAAAAAATCAGCCAAAGCCTTTACAAGCGCGTCTACCTCATATCCGATTCTCGTTTTCCCTTTTAGGGCAAGGAAAGAGAGGTCTTTCGCTATTTGCGAAGCATCCACGTTCAGTGCCCGTGATATTTGAGTGGATGACACATATTCCACGTCCTGAGCCTTGAGAATCTCGACATAGGCAAGATACCACGGAAGGCGTCTGAGAGTGGGTTCCGGAAGGATGATATTGTTGATCATAGCTCTCATATAGGTTGAAAATAGACGTTATCTTGCGGTGACAGCGAGTTTCCCGCTTTTATACACAGTTGCGCCCGACAGGGTGCTTAATGTGGCACGATAGGGATATATCCCTCTTGGGACACGAGCCCCGTTACTGTCACAGAGATCCCATCCTATTGAAATGTCAGAAGAGAGTGCCGCCGGTGCCTCTCCCGTCCATACTATTCTGCCGGCAAGATCGAACACTTCGATCACACAGCTCCGAAGATTGTCCGGAGAATCGGTGGAAAGGAGAAAATTCACACTTGCGGAAGCGGGATTGGCATCAGTGCGCAAATTATAAATTTCCGGCATCCATGCAGCTTTAATGCTGAACGAAAGAGTGGCGGATGAAGAATTTTCGGCATTGTCCCACACCGTCAATGTGAGGGTATGCTTTCCCGGTTGGATGTTATGCAGCGGATAACTGATCTCTCCGGAGTAAGGATCTTCCGGAGCGGGAGTATAATATATTGCCACATCGTTGAAATAAGTGTCATCGTCAAGTTTTATTCTTAAGTTATGTCCTATTCCCGATTCAGATGAGTTGATTCCGGAAGGATCGGAGAAATATGCTTTTACAATAGGGGAGGGCGCTACAGCATCTCCATCGTTGAAAGAGGGGGAGTTGAGGTAGAAAGCGGTTATGTCCGGACCATCCGAGTCATCGGGAATATCGGAAGAGACCCCGTATACATAAAAATTGTCGGTAGACCCGTTCGCCTCCCTTCCCAGGTTGTCGTATGCATAAGCAGACAGTAAGGCGGGACTGTAGTTGTTCTCAATCTCGGCTGGGAGGACAAGAGTGGTTTCCCAACGTCCGTTCTGAGCGCCGGCAATTGCAGAAAGGAGTCTTGTATTGCGGTCGTTATACGACATTACCTTGCCGTTTTCGCCGTTGCCGTTTGTCGTGACTACCTTTTCAGCATCGAACATGCGCAGATGCACCTGCCCGTTGAAGTCTTCCAATACGTCTCCGTTACGGTCGGTGATCTTTCCTGACACTTTTACTTCCGCGCGTGCGTTCAGCACGGGAAAATTGTCAGGATCGGAGAGAGGCATACCGTCGATCATGTCAATCTCCACAGAATATTCGGGAGAAGGAAGCCTCATGGCTGGATCCCCCATCAGTCCATAGCGAAGTTTGTTGGTGTCGCTTCCCTGAGAATTTTTCCCTTGTATCATGATGTCGCCGGTCCGCATCGCTTTCCCGTCCTTATCCTTTCTGAATACAAAACCGGAGGTGAGCACGTTTAACGTGCCGTTGAGGGAAATATATACGGTTCTGCTGGGACAAATCATTCCGATTACCCCGGATGAAGGATTTAGCCACATCTCTTCAGCCCCGCTTGTCTCATCTGCATCCCAGCGCATGAATTCACATGTCGCCGCATAAAGGAAAGGTAGTCGGCGGTGTGTCATTCCGGCTATGTCAGTCCATGTCAGGAGACTTTCGTGTCCCCAGTTTTTGGGCGAGGCATGTCCGATATAATTCCAGAACATCACTCCTTCGGAGAGTTTATCAAACATCCGCTGTTTTGCTTCCGGATAAACAGGTCCGGTGGCAGAATATCCGAGGACATATGAGTCGAGGTATAATTTCTCATAAGAGAAATCCATGCCGTTGCCGCTCGACCGAAGTGCATCACATACACTTTCCGCCTGAGAAAGATGTATCCCGTTATCCTGATCGTCAGCGATTACCATGACGTTGTTACGCCAGGCTCCATATTCCGGTTGCAGGACGTATTTTTCAAGTTTAGTTGCGGCGGATATTGCTTCGGCAGGGCTTTTTACAGGCATTCTTCCCACAGCTACGTGTATTTCCGCTTTTCCGATGTCCCATCCGGGGTGGTGATCTTCCAGCATACCGATAAAGTCATCGCATGAGTAGGAAGTCGCTTCCGAAAGCCCGGCAGGAGATTGCCATATAGGCACTCGCGGATAACCTGCGTTTCTTACCGGAGCCGACACCATTTTGTTGTCATAAGTGGGGCGGCTCAATATAAGACAATACCGTGTGTGGTTGCCTCCCGACAGCAAGGAGCGGTCATACCACATTTTCAAAAGCTTTCTGAATGCGGATACATCCGGTGTGCCGGAAGAAAATTCATTATATACAGATTCAGGAGAAACTGTGAGCACGGAAATGCCGTCGCTTGCGGCATGTATTTCAGCAATTTTGGCAGCGGCTTCCTTATATTCGTCAGGTGCGATTATCAATAGCTCCGGGGCATCCATGGCGTGAAGGTCCTGATTGCGCACCGAGCCTGCCGACGCCACGCTTCGTGAAACCTTTGACGGATTGAAGGCAATAAATTCCCGGTATCCTGCAGGAGAATTGAAGCATGCGTCCGAACCGGAGAGCGTAAAGTCTACCGCCATGGGGGCGAGGGGATCAGTGACATCCCAGATTATAGTGTTGCTGTCACATCCTGAAATGACGACAGGCGACGCTTCCTGCGGAGATATATAGAAATACAGTTCATTGCCCGACATCTTCAATTCTCTTTCGTAAGAAAGCCTGATATAGTCAAGGGCAGCCGTGAAGAGAGCTCCTGAATGAGAATATTGAATTGTAAGGTTCAGTCTCTCTCCCGGAGATTCGATTGATTTGGAAGTGGTGGTGGTGGCAAGGAAAGTGTCAGACGAACTGACTCCGTTGATTTTGTCGCTATTTGTAGCGGGAAGCCGAGTTCCGTTGGCAGAGAATAACAAAGAAGATGTTCCGCTTGTCACTTTCGCCCCGAATCTGACAGTCATCTTTACATCGGAAATGATTCCCGGAAGATCAAATTGGAAATTACGGGTGCTTTGAGTGCGGAAATCTTCCCCGAGCATGAGTCTGCCGGTGTTTGAAGGGGCGAGTATATCCTGTTCGTGAACGATTCTTTCAGTAAAACTGGTTATTGCATTTCCTGAAGTTTCGGGAATGTACTGACGTCTTTCCGGCTTGACGGCTGTCGGCTCGCAATCGCTTATGAAATAAAACGAAGAGTCGGAATACGGATTCGTCTCATGAGTGTAGCCGGATGCAAGATTGTCTGCAGGATACCAAGTCACATTTGAATGAGCGAAAAAAACTATACCACTGGCGGTTCTGACCGACGGCACAAGCGGAAGGTCGTCAATCATGGAGGCATCGAGGCGTTCGGGAATCATTCTTCCCCCATATCCGAATACATTTACACTCTCAGGATCGGAGAATCCCAGTTTCCGGAGCTTGTCATTGGATATCAATTGGATTCCGGATTCATTTACCTGTATCTTCACCCATCTGCCGGAAGCAAGGCGGGAAGACTGTGTATAAAAATCTGCCGATATGGCAAGTGACGGTAAATATATCATGACAAGCATTGATATTACAGCGAGAAATCGTGCCATTATATCACATGCAGACTCAGGATGATATGAAGGAAAAATATAGCGTTTCAAAATAAAAGATCCATTTGGCGGCAGGTCCGGAACATCGGGAAGCTTTCCGCCGGGCAACATAAGATTAACGCGGAATGGCAGCTGTTATTGCTTTTATTGATGGGAGTATGGCCAGAGGTCTCCCTGAAGGAAACGTTCCCATTCCTGTCTGTTGCCACAAAAGGTGTTAAGGTCTACGTCTCCGGAAATACCGTCGATTCTTCCCCGGTGGTTGAATTGCCAGAAACTCCATTCCGCATGTATGGGAGTTTCAGAGAATCCACATATCCATAGCGGGTATCCGGGGAAAGTTTCGGCGATATATTCATAATATCCGTCACGGTTGGTATAGAACATCACCCTATGTCCAAGCAGGTTGAGGTAGTCAACCATTTCATATAGCCGTTTCACCACAGTTTCGGCAGGCACATCGTCAGGGTTTCCTGTTTTTTCGACATCAATTACGAGCCCGAGTTCGGGTTGTCTCTTTCCCACTACTTTCATGAGATTTATCGCCTGTTCCACTCCATCACGGTCAAAGCGGAAAAAATGGTATATGCCGGTTTTAAGTCCGGCTCTTTTAGCCTTGTCGTAATTTTCCCGGAAATTCTTATCTTTGAAATCGCCACCTTCGGTAGCTTTTATAAACACAAATTCCATTCCGGCTCTTGAAGCCCTTTCAAAATCGACAATGCCGTTATGAGCGGAAATGTCGAATCCCCTGACCGGGTAGCGTTCAGGATCTACATATGGTGGACTGGTTATGAA
>JAIDJJ010000472.1 GCA_029052265.1 Muribaculaceae bacterium | reverse complement strand
ATCATAAATATCAAAAATCTGCTCGACAAATCCTCTCAATTCCTTCGACAAATAAATTTAAACAGTTTCTAAGAAACGAAAGGTTTCCAAGGGTGCAAAAGTAATAAAAGTCACGGAAATATGCAAGAGGCAGCCCGGATATTCAAGATATGCTTTCGAAAGCATATCTTTAATATCCGGGCTGCCGGGAGTTTGATGCAGAAGGTGGTGCCTTTGCCGGGCTCCGATTCCTTCACAAGTTTTTTTCGCAGTGATTTATCTCATTATAGCAGACTCCGCTCCACCCAGGGCATTCAGCTCGCGCCCTCTGTCGACTTTCTTGCCATAGCCAAAGGTGTAGGTGGCTGAGAGCACGAGTGCGGCGTGATAAGACGGTACCTGATAGGAATCGGATGTGGTATAGCTTGGGGTTGAAAGCGTTTCATGTTGTGCATAATAGTCGGTTCGCAAAAAGTTTTTTGCCGAGAGCGAAAAATACCAGGAATATTTTGACCACCCCGCCTCCACATAGTAGAAAGCCGGTGTCCGGGTATGGGATCCCGTGAGCATACCCATGGAATATGATTTGGATGCCCAAAGTGCATTGATGTTGAAATTCCCGATATAGTATTGGGCATTAACGCTAAAATCGAAATAGTTGTGCGACATTTTATAATACCCGGATGAAGTCATGTGGCTGAAGGAGGGGGAAAGCTGAACTACAAGAGAATTGTCAGCCAACCTTGCGGTAACGTTCGCACCGGCGGTGATGCTGTTGTAGTCTCCGCTGTTCTTCATGGATGATATTATATATTTGCCGTTTTCATAGGGCTCATACGTGCCGACCGGTCTGTCGTATGCGCCGAAATATCTTGCATATGCCTGAAAATTAAGCTGATTGAGAGGTAGAAAGGTATAGGTTCCCTGTATGTTTAGACTCTGATAAGTCTTGATTTCAGGATTTCCGGTCTTGAATAAGAACTCATTGCTCTGTATAATGTTGGAAGATCGCATGTTGCTTCCCACAGCGTTTCGGGAAGTGATTAAGTTTAACTGATATTGGCTTTTTCTGGTCGGTGCATAAGATAGGGTAATATTTGCGTTAGGAGTCCACTCCGACTGTTTTATCCCGTTGACTTTTGATACATAGCCGCCTGCTCCCGCCAATAGTTTCATGAAGAATTTGTTGCCGGGGTAGAAGGTGTATGCCGCTAATCCGGAAACATTGGTGTTCGAGAAGTTTGAGCGACATGGTGAAGATCCATAGTAGTCTATGTGGTTGATCGAGGTGTTTCCTGTTAAATAAAGTTCCAGGTAGTGTCCATCCTTAATTTTTTTTGTAGCGTTTGCGTTCCAGGGTATTCTGTAGGCATCCTCACGGGCGTTGTTGATTATCGGTTCGGAACCGGGTACGTCAGTTGAGTAGAGGCTTATGGAATTGTTGTGCGCATAAACGAATCCCGGCTCAAGATATAGACTCCAATTGCGAGGAAGTACAATAAAGTACCCCCCTGACCAGGAGAGTGCCCTGTTGACAGATGGAGCATCGGTGGAATAGCAATATCCGGATCCGATATTGTCATTAATCAGGGAGAGCTCTCCCTCCGATCTGTTTTTAGACTTATTGTTGAATGTGAAACCTATAGCGTTTGCAATCCGCACCTTATCGGTAAGGTATGTGGCACGAAATGATATGGGGAGATTCCAGGTCTTTTGTCTACCGGATTTCATCTTTTCAGTACGTCCCACAACGCCGTCAGCAAGGTGAAACCAAGATTCGGAATCACCTCCGAAGTGGGATGTGTTGGAAAAGTCTGCACCCGCATAGATATCGTAGGTCATTTTCTTGTAAACAAATTTTGAATAAACCGATCCGGCATTGTTAAACTTGCTGATTACTTCCTGTCTGTCGGATAATTTGGTATAACCTCCATATTCATATTTGTGAACAATTATGTTTATGGCGTGTTGAGCGCCCTGAAATCGTGGGTCGGAGGGATAATCGATATATTCCACAGCCTTGACGTCGGCGGTCTGTAGCCCTTCGATATCGGATTGAGTCGCTTTAAGGAAATTGATAAAGATTTCAACATTTTCTTTCAAGGGGGTTGTGACCTCTTTGGTTACCGGATCGATTGCGATCTGAGGTATAGCCATGCGCAGTAACAGGTCAACGGCATTGTTGGCAGCCCGTTTCACTTTTGACGTAGGAAAATATGTAGCTGTCTGAGAGTTTATTTTCTGTTGATCCGCTTTTATTATTATTTCCTGCAGGTCAGTCCCTGCTGTGTCAGTTTTTTCCTGTGCCGATAATGTAACCGTGAAAAGGAAGAGAGTGATGAGGGTTGTCATTGTTTTCATGATGCAAGATTTGAGGTGGGATTGAAAAAGGATTAAAAATATGAGCCTTTCGTCATT
>JAIDJJ010000471.1 GCA_029052265.1 Muribaculaceae bacterium | reverse complement strand
GACATATATTGAAGTTGAAATAACTTCATTGCCTCTGTCTGATCATAAGACAGAAAACATTGGAAAATCCCCTATGTCAATACCGATTATTTTCGCCAGAAAGAGGGCACGAACAACAAAAGAATAGTGAACAGTTCAAGCCTCCCGACAAGCATTATGAACGCCAAAAGCCATTTCGCGCCTCCGGGTATGAATGCGAAATTGCCACCGATTCCGGTTATGTCGGTTCCGAGACCGGTGTTGGATATTGCTGAAAGACAAATGAAGAAGCTGTCTTTCAACGGCAATCCCATTATAACGAGCACAGTTCCCCCGACAAGAATCACTATAATGTAGACAAATAGGAATGCCAGCGTCTTTTGAACCACGGCGGAAGGTGTCCCTTTGCCATTAATGCACACAGTGGTGACGGCACTGGGATGCATCATTTTGTAAAACTCGTTTTTTATAAATTTGAACAGGACAATAAACCTGTCGATCTTTGCGCCTCCGGAGGTGCTTCCGGCACACGATCCCATCACCATCATTATTATAAGGACAATGGTCGCCAACGGTCCCCAATCGGCAAAATCCGGTTCTGTAAGTCCGGTGGAGGTCAGGATTGACACAGCTTGGAAAAGAGGATCTATGGTGACATCGTCCACCTCATGAGCAAGCCCCCTTACCATCACATTTAATGTAAGAACCACATAACAGATAAAAATTATGGCGAGATACCACCTTAGCACGTCGTTCTTGAATGCTGACTTGATATTTCCACATACCATTTTATAGATGATGGCAAAATTGACACCGCCGAGAAACATAAAAAACATCAGCACACATTTGATATATGTGTTTCCCATTTCGGTGACAGACATATCACTGTTGGAGAATCCTCCCGTTGACATGGTTGACAATCCGTAGCAGAAGGCGTCAAAAACCGACATTTCTGAAAATGCCAGCAGAATAATCAATATTGTTGTGAGGCAGATATACACGAGCCATAGACTTTGCGCCGTGAAGCTGACTCTTGGACGGAGCTTGTCGTGGGTTATGCCTGTGACCTCGGCATTGAAAAGTTGCATGCCACCCTGATAGTTCAGCATCGGGACGACAGCCAATGTGAACAGGATTATACCGAGACCTCCGATCCATTGCACGATGCATCTCCACAACAGAATGGAATGAGGCACCCCTTCAAGTGAATTGAGTACGGTTGCTCCTGTTGTGGTGAATCCGCTCATAGTCTCGAAAAAAGCGTCTGTCACGGAAAGATTGGGATGACAGGTTATAAAAGGAAGCATTCCAAACAGAGAGAGGATCACCCAGGTCAGACCTGTAAGCACGACAGCTTCCCGTTTTCCCATTTCCCTGCTTTTAGGACGCAGGCTCACCATGCCCATACCGCAACCGGCGGTCACTCCCATGCATAAAAGGAACTGAATAGTGCTGTGCTCTCCATAAATCAGCCCCACTATACATGGTACAGCCATGAATCCCGCCTCGATCATCAGCAGCCAGCCGATCACACGAAGCAGCATGTTTACGTTGAGGTAACCCTTATGTTGTTTGAATGCCATTAGTTAAACCATTTTTCGATCTTGCTGATAGTGCCGTTAAGACAGAAAACCACAACGTAATCGCCCGCTTCGATATGGCTGTTGCCTCCCACGAGCATGCAATTGTTGTCGCGGACCATAGCCGCCAGGGTCATCCCGAATGGCAGATGCAGATCTTTTACCGGAGCTTTTGTTATCTTTGCCCCAGGACGGACTATCATCTCTGCAACTTCTGCGCCTGCAAGGGCAAGACATTTCGCGTTGCTTTCATCCGCGTCAAGCAGAATTTTGAAAATATGGCTCGATGCCAACAATTTTTTATTGATGATAGTGCCGATATTTAGATTTTCCGCCTGACTGACAAATTGCAGGTTTTCAACATCGGCAATTGTCTTGGGAACCCCGAACTCTTTTGCAGAGAGGCAAGACAGAATGTTGGTCTCCGAATAATCCGTCAGTGCGAGAAAAGCATCATATTGGTAAATATTGTTCTCGCGAAGAACCTCTATGTCTCTGCCATCGCCAAGAACGATCTCACAGTCAGGCAATGCCGTAGCCATATATTCACAATTGTCGCGGTCATTGTCGATAATCTTGATGTGATATTTGTCGTGAAACCTCTTTGCGAATCTTCTGGCAATCCTGCTCCCTCCCATGATGAGTGCTTTTTTGATCACCCTTTTCTTTTTGCCGCAGAGGTCTCTGACTTCCTGCACATACGGAGGTGTGGTGATAAAATAGACAATATCATCATATTCGATTTCGTCGTTACCCCCCGGAATGATGGTCTCGTTGTTGCGCTTTATTGCCGCCACATGAAAATTGTGGTCTTTTACGGGGAGATCCTTGAGCTTGCAATTGATGAGAGGGGATTCCTTTCTGAGTTTTACCCCTATCAGCAGAAGATTTCCGCCGTGAAGCTCGCCCCAGTATCTTGCCCAGTTATGTGCCAGGGCAAGATTTATCTCGTCAGCTGCCAGATCTTCAGGGTAAATAAGGAAATCAGCCCCGACTTCCCGAAGAATGGAGCCGTTGCGAGGGTCAAGAAACTCATGGTTGTCTATTCTTGCCACAGTTTTCTTGGCTCCTAATCTTTTGGCGATGGCGCAAGACGTGATATTGCGTGTCTCGTATGGCGTTACGGCAATATAGAGGTCTGTATTGTCGATACCGACATCGCGCATTGTCTCGAATGAAGATGTCGAACCGTTCCAAGTCATTAGATTGTAGTTGTCGTTAATGACATCAAGCCTTGCCTGATCGCTGTCAAGCAGAATAATATCCTGGTCCTCGTTCGAGAGAAGTTTGGCGAGATGTGTGCCCACTTCACCTGCTCCGGCAATTACAATTTTCATTTGTCGTTGAGCTTATTGAAGATATTTTTTACAGTCGCTACAATTCCGTCTGTGTCATAACCGCAAATATGTTTCAGCTCGTCCACACTCCCTTGGGAGATCCAGCGGTCGGGCACACCAAGAGTCGTGACCGGCATTTCACAACCCATTGACTTGAGGTGACGGATGACTGTCGACCCGAACCCTCCTGTCAGAGTCCCGTCTTCTACTGTGACCACTGCGTCGTATCTGGCAGGCAATGAGGAAAGGATGTCCATGTCGATTGGTTTCATCCATATCATGTCGAAAAGATCAGTGATTATGCCGTCTTTCAAAAGAATATCCGTAGCCTTGCGGGCATCATGCAGCGCCGGTCCTAATGTCAATATGGCGATCCGGGCGTTCTCGCGGTTTACCACAATTCTTCCTTTCCCGGTCTCGATGTCGTGCATCTCTGATTCCCAGTCCGGTCGTGTGGCTTTCCCTCGGGGGTATCTTATGGCGATCGGAGCTTTTAACGACAAAGATTTATACATAAGGTTTCTTAGCGTTTCCTCATCAGAAGGGGAGGCAATAAGTAAGCCGGGGATGCAATTCAAATACGCCATGTCGAAAAGTCCATGGTGAGTCACCCCGTCTTCGCCGACAATCCCGGCACGGTCGATGCAGAACGTGACAGGGAGTCCCTGTATTGCCACATCGTGCACAATGTTGTCATAAGCTCTCTGAAGAAAGGAGGAATATATCGCCACAAAAGGCTTTTTCCCGGCAGCCGCCAGTCCTCCTGCGAATGTGACGGCGTGTCCTTCTGAGATTCCGACATCAAAAGCCCGTTGAGGCATTGACTCGAATAGGTGGCTCAAGGAAGTTCCGGAAAGCATTCCGGCGGTAATGCCTACAACATTGTCATTGCTTTTGGCAAGTTCTACGAGGGTTTTGCCGAAAACGTCTTGCCACAGCGGTGGCTGTACGCCTGCGGCAACTCCGATTTTCTCTCCGGTTTCAGGGTTGAATCTTCCAGGTGCGTGCCACGCCGCAGGATTATCCTCGGCGGTCTTGTATCCTTTCCCTTTTATTGTGCAGATATGCAAAAGGCGTGGTCCTTCCATATCTTTTATGTCTCGGAGC
>JAIDJJ010000470.1 GCA_029052265.1 Muribaculaceae bacterium | reverse complement strand
GTGAACAGCATGATGTCCGTGTACCGGGCATTGTAGTTCATCGTCGCGTTAAACTCCCTCCGCTGACAACGGGCAAACGGGTCTCCGAGCGAGGGGTGGCGACCCATCCACTCGCACAGTTCGACGATGCACGATTTCTCGGAAGTAAAATATATGAAGTTGTGGCCGGACAGAACCGACAGCACATCGAGATAATCGGCGAGCCTCCAATACATACGGTAGGTACCGACCTCGGTTGAAAGGTACGGTGGGTCGACAAGGAACACAACGCCGGGTGTGTCCTTGAATCTCTCGAACAGTTCCCGGTAATCGCACGATTCAATCTCAAGTCCGGCGAGATAGTCCGGGCATGGAGCATAACCACTCTTTCGGACATTATTGTAGAGTGTTTCGTGCCGCATCTCATCGATGCTCAATTTGTATTTCATTGAGAACATCAGAGAGGATGAGAGCGTGATGAAGTCGAGGTAGCCGACCTCACGCTCCTCCTGTTCGAGCAGCTCAAAGATACGTTCACGGGCTTCGCCGGTGATTGGCTTGTGTCGCTCGAAACTGTCAGAGATAGGTCGTATCAGCGAGAGCAGCCGGTTGGTGCGCTCGATGTTATTAATGCGGTGCCGGTAATTGTCGAAGTCATTATATATAACCCTTGACTCCGGGTGGATATGCTTGGTGATATGCGACAGTAAGCCGGAGCCGCCGAAAAGGTCAACAAAGACAGTGCCGGAGGGATACTGTTTGATTACCTCGATGAAGTGCTTTGCAAACATCCGTTTCTGACCTACGAATGGGAGCGGAGCAGAGAGGTATAGTGTATGTGGGTAATTTGCGGTCGCCATAATGTGAGAGATTGAACAATGCAAAGTTAGCGTACCGTCGACAGTGACTCACTATTAATATGACGAATTACACTGCACCCGGATTGCAGTCACTTTGAAACCGCTTGATCAGACTATAAACCTTGCGCTCGGATATTTGATAATTGGTGGCAAGGCAAGCCACTGCATATGACACCTTATTACCATCGGAGACCATTTTTATGAAGTCTGCGAAAAGGTCGATGTAGTCGGCATCCTCAAGGCGAATCCCGGATTGTCGGAGCCTGTTAAGTAGTTCTCGGTTGAATTTCAGAATCTCAAATATGGTCATGTCCCGGAAAATTTGTAAATTTGCATCGTCTCACTTATAAAACACGCGCACTTGTGGCGCAAAAATACACCTGCATACGAGGTCGAAAGGGCATAGTGCCCCCGGTGACCTCGTATGCAGGTGTTGTGTTTTTAGAAAGTGAGACGTCTATTAACAGGCCGGGGGCATTTTTTTATACTCTCCCCCGATGGGTATACCGCGCAGATGATAAGATGATATTTTTAGGTCATAAATTTTTGTATTTCAGAATTTGTTTATAATTTTGTTGACAAGAAATGGCTAATCAAGTTACCCTTCGCCCATCTTTATGGTGAGAGCACACGAGGGAGGCGACGGATTAGCCTTTTTCATTTAGGATATATTCTCAAAACATGGAGATAATTTCCATCGGTATTACATCTTATCTTCATCTCTATTCTAAAGCATGTATCGAGATATTCATATACCTCGAAGCGTTCACCCGGATGATCCCTGCTCTCCTCAGGTCTTATGAAAGAGGCTTCCGAAAGTAAGTCATGGGCTTTCTTTGCATATTCCAGTTTAAGGGAATATAGTGGGTCTTTCTGATATTTGTTTTTTGTTTCTTCGTAAAATTTTTTATTGATAAATACATTTTTATTATCATTGGTGGTTATCTCAAACCTTTTTGCATCAAATTTGCCGACCTTCATAGTTGGAAGGTTCCCCTTATACCACTCAACTAATGATTTTTGAGCCTCTCTGACTTTCTTACGAAGAGATACCTCATTATCAGATTTCTTTTCTAACGAATGGATATAACGCCAGGAAGCGCAGACCTGGTTGTCAGGAAGAGTTTCACGGGCGAGCTTGCGCTTCCCCTTTGCGATATCGCATTCCCGGCACCGGCGAATGGTGTAAGGATTGTAATCCGGCACCGTCTTCTGCTCGATACCGGCATTAAAATGGAACATACCCTTTGAGTCTTTCTGCAAAGCCACATCGCCAAGCGTCATGGCCTCGTCATGATCGGAGGCCGGATACTTTGATTTGCGCACCTGTACAACAGTACACCGGCAGTTCCATCCGTTGGGAGGATAGAACTCAGACCAAAAGGAATCCGAAGGAGGTAGTGTCACTCCATCGAGAGCGGCGTGCTCCGGGCGCACCTTGTCATCTTTCTGAGTTCGGTATTGAAGATTGTAACGGTCGCCGTCCTGCTCAAACTCCTCCCATTTGGCAGCCATCTCAGCCGATGCAGTAACGAAGTTGTATTCTGCCCGAAGGTAGTTACTGTTATAAGTCTTGTCGATGCTTCGAACATCATTCAAAAAGCGTTCAAACGGTTTTCGTTCTCCGTTCTCATCAAGCATCGAGGGGAAAGCCTCGTTCAGCTCATGGAAGGTTTTCATGCCGGAGAATATGAAGTCAGAGCGTTGCAACCTTTTACGCATCGCATCTGACATTTCCACTTTCTCAAAAGAGGAATCGAGAACTGAAGAGTGGCTCTCGATGAATTCCCGGACTTGAGGCGATGAGAGAATGTCGATAGACAACTGTGCGCCTTCAGTCTTATACACAGCCTTCATCATGCCGTCAAACAGAACCGAGAGTTGCTTCCGGATTTCTTCTTCGCGCTCTTTACGTCCGGCCATGAACACCACCGGCGCATCCTTGAGCAGACGGGCATAGCGTTCATGTAGCCCCACATAGTCAGTGGGGCTCAGTCGAAAAAAGGTCTGCCGTTCTTTTGCTTCTTGTCGGGATCATCTTCTTCATCCTCTCCGTCCTCGTTACCCGGAAGATACATATCCCTTCTCTTACCCACAGGCATGCCGTATTTTTCAGTGAAATAAGAAGGATCGACATCATAGCGATCAACAATCATAGTCTCATAGGCAACCTGCTGCTCCGGTGTATAGTCTACAGTGTCATCCCACTCGAAGCGCAGTCCCTTTAGAGGAAAGCCGAGTTTTATCAACTTCGGAATTAACTGATTGTTTATAATATCCCGGAGCAAATCCCTATCAGATTCTACAAGGTTCATAAATACCTGCAGATGAGTTTGGGATTGAGACAACGATGATCCGTCCTCAATGGTCATGGTCTGACCGATAGTCAATTTTGATAGTTCGGAATTTGCCCGGTCGATGCGTTTGTCATAGACATTGAAGGCATCTCCCTTGCCGGATTCTACAAACTGAATTTCAGTGTTCATGTCTGTAACCATTCCGAGATTGGAGGCACCTTGATAGATCATATCCTCAATGCGCTTATACTCATTTGGATCGCGTGTCGTAGTACGTGCGATACGCATCGGCATTCCGAATATTTCGGCGAAGCAATCCCAAAAAGAGAGTGCGTGTTTTTTGGGGATCGTATGAAGAGCAGCCTTGAGTAACAGACCAAGATCATGAGGTTGTCCTACTTCGATAAGCCAGTCGCAAAAAGGTTGCTCCCTATATTCAATTCCTGTTCGCCAAGTCATTCCTACCCTTGGCACGACACGTCCATATTCGGGAATGACATGTTTACGAGGAATAAGGGTTACATGAGACAAAGATGGATGGCCATCTCCGTCAGTAATCAAGTCTCCGAGTTCAATCAGAGAATGACCGTACCAAATGGAATCAAGAGCAAGACGGCATAACTCCTTGAACCATGATTGATCAAGGTAATGGTTAGCTTCCTCATTAGTATTGCCACTGCTATCGACAAGTTTAAATGACCGGGACATGACAAATCCGACACGCTGCTGAATGCATCCTGACAGGTGTGCATCAACCATAGCGTCTCGATAGATGTCATATAATTTTTGCCGATTGGGGTTATTGACATCGATTGCTGATTGCCAAGCATTCCTCCAATTGGCTACATCATTTTTAGACAGGAATTCTGTCATGCGCATCAATTCCGTGATAATCGAAGCTCGCTGCCGGGAAACTTTCTCGTTCGCCTTTTTTGATGTTGTTATCTTATGTTTTTTTGCCATAATTACCAACTATGATTGAGTTTGGGGTTAGATTGAAATGAAGTTCCGAAAGTGAAGCCTTCCTCAAAGACCGCCGTTGGAAGGTCGGGAATGATTTTGCCTGCCTGTACTCCCTCAAGCCATTTTATTGCTCGATCATAACGTTCCTTGCGAACTTCACTACCCATGCGCTGAGGCTGAGACGCTGTAAGGTGATAAAGTGCGATGTCTGCAGTATACATAACTAAGAGTCGGTTGCGTTTCTCGCCTTCAGCAGAGAATATGGCTATGGTGTCATACACAGGGCGAAGGTAGCCGGAAATCTCCTCGATAGCTTCTATTTCTGCATTGGCAATGTTTTCCGGTGTTTCCTGAGACACTACCTTTAAAGCAGCCTCACCGATAACTACTCTATAATCTTCTTTATTGATAAACATATCACCATGTGTTTTTTGGTCGCGGTCGAGAGACCGAAACGGGTTTTAATACAACTTGCCGGGTAACTCTTTGCATGATCCAAATTGCGCCTTCATCTGCATCAGGTGCGTCATCGTGAGCTTTTGAACCTCGCTCAAGAGCAAGAGTCTGCTCAATCCCTACTTCCATATCAGGAGAATCTTTGAGATCTTCATTGTAGAAGATAAACCCTCGTTCCCACAAAGGAGATGCAG
>JAIDJJ010000047.1 GCA_029052265.1 Muribaculaceae bacterium | reverse complement strand
ATATAAAACATTCGTTTTTTACCAATAACCGAGGGAAAAACATCCTACATCAAAGTTAAGCCGGATTGTCGATAAAAAATCGGACAATCCGGCTTATTTCTTCAAGTTAACTATTGCGAACAAATCTTTGAACCGTTAGAAACATTGTTCCTTTGCCAATCATTTGTCAACAAGAATCTGACAAACACATCCAACTTTCTCAGAATCTACCGATCTTCTCGAGAAGCTGATTAACAGCTGCCTCGGGAGTAGCGGTTGATTCAAGACATTTGATGAATTGCGAACCGATTATAGCGCCGCTACTGTAACGACATGCCTCATCGTATGTGGTCTTGTTAGAAATACCAAACCCTATCAATCGAGGATGCTTCAGATCGAGACTGTCAATCCTCTTGAAATAACTGAGTTGTGTGTCATCAAAACTGTCGCGCGCACCAGTGGTCGACGCAGCGGAAACCATATAGATAAATCCTTCACAATGCTCATCTATAAGCCTGATCCGCTCCTCCGAAGTTTCCGGTGTAATCAGCATGATCATAGGGATGTCATACCTGTCGCTCAAATCCTTGTACTCCTTCATATACACATCAAACGGAAGGTCGGGAATGATAACACCGTCTATACCTGCATTTTTGGCTCGTTTGAAAAAGTTCTCAGTCCCCATCTGCATTATCGGATTCATGTAACCCATTGCTATGAAAGGGGTATCAGGATTTACTTTACGCGACTCCCCCACCTGGTCAAGAAGCAAACGCAGCGTCATACCGTTGCGAAGAGCCACAGTACTGCTATGCTGAATCACCTTACCGTCTGCCATCGGATCCGAGAACGGGATACCCACCTCAATCATATCCACTCCGTCTGCACACAAAGCATTAATCACACCGACAGTTGAATCCAACTTAGGAAATCCGGCTGTAAAATACACGGATAGAAGATTCTCTGTCTTTTTATTTAAAAGTTCTTTTAATCTGTTCATATTAATCCAATTATTATTTCGAATTAATTATCTAAGTTGTTTAAACAACTTCATTATCTCCCTGAATCTCATCAAGGTCCGAAGCCAAATCAAAATTCAAAAATTAGCTTTCATGAACCCCCTGAGCAATCCGACGTCTTTGATTCCGGGAGCAATCTCAAATCGGCTATTAAGATCCACCCCTATAAAGTGCGGATGGTCAAATTCCAAAATCTTTTCCTTATCTTCCGGTCCAATCCCTCCGCTCAGCAGAAAATCTGTGGTGAGATCTGCCCCTTCAAGAATACCCCAGTCAAACTTTAATCCGGAACCACCCTTGGATGGGGTTGCTGTATCAAAAACAAACAGACTTACCGCTCCTGCATAATCATTGACTCTCCGGAGACTTTCCTTTCCTTTTATGGAAATAGCCTTAAGCACCGTCAATCCGCGATCTATTAATCTCCCGCATAATTCCGGCGACTCATTCCCGTGCAGTTGAACCGCCTTAAATCCATATTCCTCAACCAAAGAAATGATTGCGCTCTCCGACATATCAACTGTCACAGCAACCGGCATGATATCTCCGGGCAAAAATTCAACAAGATCCGGCTTCAATCCCGAACAATACCTCGGAGACGGAGGATAAAAGATAAAACCCATATAATCCGGATGCATCGTTGCCACAGCTGATATATTGCCGGCATCGCGCATGCCACACACTTTTATTTTCAATCTATCTCCTGTCATCCTATTCGATTATCGTCAATAAACTCTCTTAACGTCTCTCCCGGATCCGGTGTAGACATGAATGCCTCCCCTATCAGGAAACCATCAAACCCGATTGTTTTCAAACGTTTTACATCTTCTGAAGTTTTGATACCGCTCTCCGCAATCTTCACAATTTCCGGCGGCAGACGGTCAACCAAAAGCGCGGAATTTGAGATATCTGTTGAAAATGAGGTCAGGTCCCGGTTGTTGACACCCACCATGTCGGCATCCATGGGCACTGATTTCAATTCTGACAATGAATGAATTTCAACAAGTGTCTGCATCCCGAGTTCATGCGCCATATCATTCAACTGTCTGACTTTTTCCCCGCTTATCATGGCTGCGATAAGCAATATGGCATCCGCTCCGAATATCCTTGCCTGATAAAGCTGGTACCCATCAACAATAAACTCCTTTCTAAGAAGAGGCATTGACGGGGCGGCTTCTCTGGCAACGGCAAGATCTGTCAACGAACCTCCGAAATATGGGGTATCTGTAAGAACCGACATGGCAGCAGCTCCATTCTGTGCGTAACTTTCAGCGATATATCCCACTTCACTCATAGGAGCGATCTCACCTCTCGAAGGTGACCGGCGCTTATGTTCCGCTATAATACCCACATCATGATTCAAGATGGAACCACGCATGGAAATAACCTCCCGACTGACATCTGAAACCTGTTCCCTCAATTGTTCAAACGCGATAAGTCTCTTCATTGCTGCCACTTCCCTGCGTTTTGTAGCGGCTATCTTTTCAAGTATATTCTTTGACATTCCCTTATTGGTTTACCTCTACAAATTTTCTGAAACTATCGATAGCCGCACCGCTTTCCAATGATTCTTTTGCCTCCTTGACAGCATCCTCAATCGAAAGGTGTGGTTCAAGTGTATGAATGGCGAAAGCTGCATTGGCGATCACACAATTTTTCTTAGGATCCGAAGACCGGTTTGAAAGCACATCATCAAACACTTTGGCTGCCTCCTCCACAGTATCTCCTCCATAAAGGTCTTCCTGAGTGCCTCCCGTCAGACCAAGATGCCTTGCTTCCATTACCTTCTCGGAATTATTGTTAACTACCTTAAACGGTGATGTAAGCGAAATCTCGTCATATCCGTCAAGAGAATGCACAATCGTGCAATTGATACCCTCATTCTGGGCAATATAACGATAAAGACGCATCAGTTTAAGGTTATATACCCCGAGAAGCTGATTCTTAGGCAACATGGGATTTACCAACGGTCCGAGCATGTTGAAGAATGTGCGCATCTTCAACAAACGTCGCACAGGACCCACACTCTTAAGCGCCGGACTGAAAAACGGCGCATGCAGGAAACTTACCCCACTTTTCTCAAGAGATTCATAAAGTTTATCGGGATCTGCCGTAAATTTAACCCCATGCTGTTCAAGTACATTTGAAGCACCCGACACAGAACTTGCCCCATAATTCCCATGCTTCACGACCTTTCTGCCGGCACCGGCAACCACAAAGCATGAGGCTGTAGAGATGTTAAACGTGTTTTTACCGTCACCTCCGGTGCCTACAATATCAATAGTATTGACATCGCCAAAGTCCACAGCTACGCGACGCTGCAAGATAGCATCCCTAAAACCGGTAAGTTCATCAGGGGTGATGCTTCGCATCAGAAATACGGTCATGAATGCCGACAGCTGGTTGTCGTTGTATTTTCCGTCGGCTATATTGAGCATGATGTCTCTCGCCTCATCTCTTGTGAGGCTTTTATGCTCGAACAGGTTTGATAATATGCGGTTCATGATAATTTCAATGTTCAAGAAAATTTGAAATAATTTTTATTCCATTGGGAGTCAGAAGGGATTCCGGATGAAACTGCACCCCATGAACATCCAGGTCCTTATGTCTGATCGACATTATCTTGCCGTTCTCATCTCTTGAAGTGACCACTAGACACTCAGGCAAGTTATCCTCACTCACAATCCAGGAATGGTATCTGCCGACCGGAAAATCTTTTCCCATGCCGTCAAGAAGATAATCGTCGGCGGTAACATGCACAGGGGTCTGCACCCCATGGTACACATCCTCAAGGTTTTCGAGTTTGGCACCAAAACACTCCCCTATCGCCTGCTCTCCGAGACATATTCCGAAAATCGGTTTCCTGCCCGCATACTCCCGAAGCAACTCCATAAGGATTCCCGCCTCTGAAGGGATGCCGGGACCGGGAGAAATAATAATTTTATCAAACTCATCAACCTCCGTAAGTGTGATTTTATCATTCCGCACAACAGTCGGTTCAAAACCTAATTCCCTTACGGCATGAACGATGTTATATGTAAAGGAGTCGTAATTGTCAAGTATCAATAATTTCATGGCAATTGGATTAAATGGTGAAAGATTCAGCCTTGGCTACCGCTTTTACAAGCGCCCCAAGCTTGTTATTGGTCTCACAAAGTTCGTTGTGAGGATTCGAACGTGCCACTACACCTGCCCCCGCCTGGGAATACAGTCGGTTGTCCTTGCTCAGGAAACTTCTTATAGTTATAGCCTGGTTTATTGATCCGTCAAAACCAAAAGTGCCGATGCATCCGGCATATGTCACCCGGCTATGTGGTTCCAGCTCATCTATAATCTGCATTGCGCGCACTTTTGGGGCTCCGCTCAAGGTTCCTGCGGGGAAGGTATCTCCAAACAGCCTGTAGACATCTGCATCATCGGGCAATTGAGCCTCCACCCGGCTCACCATGTGGATCACATGCGAATAAAACTGTATTTGCTTCAGATATTCCACCCTCACCTTACCACCGCTTCTACTGAGGTCATTTCTCGCAAGATCCACAAGCATGATGTGTTCCGCATTCTCTTTAGGATCTTTGAGCAACTGCTCTGCAAGTTCATGATCTTTCTTGTCATCGCCGGTTCTTTTAAACGTGCCGGCGATAGGATCAATATATGCCTTCCGGTCGGCGGTAACCCTGAGATGCGTTTCCGGCGACGATCCGAACACCTTGAAATTCCCGAAATCGAAGAAGAACAGATATGGCGACGGATTCACGCAACGCAATGCCCTATACACATTGAATTCGTCGCCGGTGAAACCTTGGGAAAATCTTCGTGACGGAACAATCTGAAATACATCCCCCCTCCGTGCATGTGCAATCCCTTTTGCCACCATGGCTTCAAATTCCTCATCACTTACTGTCGATTCAAGATCATCAGCTGCCTTAAAAGGATAGATTGCAATATTGTTGTTACGTATAATCGAGATCAATTCCTCGATCCCGGATGATTCCCCTTCCGGTATATTTTCTATAATAGTCATCTCATTTCTGAAATGATTCACCTGTATCACAAACCGATATAAGAGATATTGCATATCGGGGATGTCTGCAAACTTCTCCTCTCTGGGTTGGATTGGGACCGACGGCTCAAAATAGCGGACCGCATCGTAAGCGGTGAATCCAAACAATCCATTGAAGATTTTAGGGTCATTAAGTTCATTTGAATAAGAACTGATATAATCACGCAGTGCCGAAGTCACGTCTTGCGCCGGGGTCCGAGATTCTTCTCCATTGGGATAACGGCAGATTATCTCTTCGTTAACTACAGTGAACGACCCGATAGGGTCAACCCCGATCAAAGAGACAGAGTTTTGTGAAGTGTGATAGTCGGAACTTTCAAGAAGTGCCGAACAAGGATAAAGATCCCGTATTTTGAGATAAAGTCCGACCGGAGTTTCCAGATCTGCCGAAATTACCGATATATTTTGTTTCATAACATTTTTCAATTTTCAATTAGTAATTAGTAATTAGCAATTTATCAATTATCAATTAAATAAGTTTGCATATCCTTGTCTCCTCTTCCCGACACATTGATCACCACCACGTCATCAGGCATGAACTTCTTTTTGCCGAGCACGGCGAGGGCGTGCGAAGATTCGAGAGCAGGTATGAT
>JAIDJJ010000469.1 GCA_029052265.1 Muribaculaceae bacterium | reverse complement strand
AATCTGCACCAAAATCGCCGCCCCTACGGCCTCGAAATTTTAAGGAACGAGCTCTTAAGGAATGCGCTCCAAGCCCCCCGTTTTGAAGTAACCGCAAATTATGGACTACACCACAAAAATTAGATACAAGACTTTTGGAGTGTAATATAACAGAACATTACAAAAAGCAATATCCTTAAAATAGACAGACAAAAGCCGCCTTCCCGGACAAATTTGCAGGGAAGGCGGCTTTTAAGTAGCGTAAAAATCGCAGAATGCTTTAATTTTTACAACCACTAAAGATATAGTTTATATTATCTCCTAAGATCCTCTTCAATTTTTTCAACCGCCACTGAAAGTTCTTTCGCGTAAGGCAGACGGTCGTTTATTGCAGATATACCGTGAAGCACGGTCGCATGCCTACGATTCAGCTTCTGTCCTATTGCCGAAGAGGATAACGATGTCAGTTTATGACAAAGATACATGATCACCTGACGTGCGTCAGCAATATCTCTCACCCTGCTTTTTGAAAAAATAACATCAGGATTAAGACGATAAAAATCTGCTGTCGCCTCAACAATCATATCGAAATTTATAGTTTTCTGCTCGATTTTCTTTATCGAATGCTGCATTACCTCCTGCGCAAGCTGCAGTGTGATCGGCACATTCAAATTTATTGACCGGAGATAAATTCCCATTACAATACCCTCAAGTTCTCTGACAGAACCTATGGCACGCTCTGCCACGAGGTCTATCACCTCTTGGGGAAGATTCAGTCCATTTTTAGATGCCTTGAATGTAAGTATCTTCTTCCTAAGACCAAGATCAGGCTTAGGCAAGTGCTCGGGTAGACCCCAGTTGAATCGGTCGATCAATCTGTCCGCTATGCCATCAAGTTCCATTGGAGGACGGTCACACGTAAACACCAACGCTTTCCCGTTCTGATGGAGATGATTGAATATTGGGAACAATACGTTGGCTGTGCCATCCTTATGGCTAAGCTCCTGAAGGTCGTCTATAAGCAACACATCCATCTGCTGAAACCAGTTAAGGAAACTGGGAATCTGTTTATGGATAGTGGCATTAGCCATAAGATTCTGGAATTGCCTAAGCGTGACGAAAAGCACTTTTGCATTAGGATTTCGTTCTTTGACCCTTATGCCTATTGCCTGTATCAGGTGTGTCTTGCCCACGCCGACATCTCCATATAGAAAAAACGGGTTAAAATCGTTTTTCCCGGGATTATTGGCTATGTATTCAGCTATAGTAAATGGAAGACGGTTACTCTCGCCTATACAATAGTTTTCAAAAGTGAGAGATTCATTCAGCTGTGGATCAAAATCCGGAGTCTTCTCACTCTTTTTGTCGCCTACTGGCGACATAGACTGCATCGACTGGACAAATTTATTCTTGACAGCATGGCTCTTTTGCGATCCTGAAATTGTAACTTTAGAATCTGTGTCGTTTCGGATGATAAAAAGCTCATATCCCAGTTGCACGCTGTCACCGTATACCTTTTTAAGGGTACTTGACAAAATCGAATAGAACTCATCTTCATATTTCTCATAGAAAAACCTTGAAGGTATTCCTAATGTAAGACGATTGTTCTCAAACTTCAATGGTTTAGCTGGTGAAAACCAAGTCTTTGTCTTGATTTCACCGATATTGTCCCTTATTATTTCGAGACAACGGTTCCATTTTATTTTATAGTCTTCTGTCATGGTGGTAATACAAACGGGACTGCAAAATAACTACAAAAAAAAGAGAAAAAAAATAGTTTTAACACTTGCAAGATTCGATTTTTTATAATGTTTTGCGTATCAAAACGATATTTTTTAACAAAAAAAATCTTCTTCCGTTCCGGGAAGAAGATTTTATTTTCAGGATATAGAGTTCGGCTGCCACCTGCAATCGACTTGATTTCTCAAAGAAGCTTTATGCTTATATATCTTTTGGGATTTTTCTGTATGTCGATTATGAGCGAATCTATATCGGCGCTTACTTTATTGAGTCTATGATAAAACTCCGGATCATTCATGAGCATCCCGAGTGACGAATTCGGATTATTGAGCTGCTCGGAAAATTTTGCGAGATTCCCGGTAAGCTCATTGACATTTTCTACTGTAGCGTCAAGCGGCAGACGCTTCAACTGATATGACAATTCGCCAAGATTGCGGGTCACGGTATCAAGATTTGAGGCGATACGTCCCGCATTCCCCATAATTCCCGGCACATCTTTTCTAAGCACAGAATTTAAGCCACCTGTAGCCTGATAAAGATTTTCTGAGATTCCGTCAAGTCTTTGTATCGATTTTAAAAGAGCCGGATCAGATGCCAAAGTATTGAGACTTGCAAGAAGGCTGTCCACTCTCGGCAAAATACTCGCAACACCGGGCAACAGATTGTCGGATATACTCGACATCATGTCCGGCATGACCATACCTTCTATATTAGAACCGACTTCAGCTATCTTAGAGCTTTTCCCAAGTTTTATTTCCACATACGCACCGCTAAGAAGCGTGGTACTGATAATAGCTTTTGAGTCTTCCGGAATGCGCAAAGATTTGTTTAATGCAAGCACAACTTCTATCTTTCCGGGATTCTCATAATTGAACTTGATGTCTCTCACCTGCCCCACTTTATAGCCGTCTATCTGAACCGGCGCCGCCGTTTCAAGACCTGCCACGTTGCTATAAGATGCCACATAGAAATTCGCAGGTTTAAAAAGATTTATCCCTTTCAGATATACTATACCGAAAAACAGGAGTAAC
>JAIDJJ010000468.1 GCA_029052265.1 Muribaculaceae bacterium | reverse complement strand
AATTATATTTCAGAATTGAAAATATATGAAAGGAGCTACCTCTTCCGACATAAATTCAATTACAAGTTGCACAGCCGCCAAGAACACCACCAACTTTAATCCCCAATTCATATTGACAAATATTCCTTGCACCCGATCCGCACAGCGCTGAGGCACGAAATGAAATATAATCAGAGCCCCCATCATAATGCACCATGCCGGCCTTGCCTCACAGAACTGTGGCAGCTGATGCCAATCAAAATCAATAAATATATTATTTATGATTAATATTGAATCTGAAAAATCAGCGGCACGGAAGAATACCCATAATAATGATACATATATAAAGGTAATCATCCAAAATATAAACTTTGTCAAAAAATTATCGGGTATTTTACTCAACCACGGTTTCGAGGCTTTGTGTAACGCCAATCCTATCCCATGCATCCCACCCCAGAAAATAAACTTCCATGCCGCACCATGCCATAAGCCGCCTATCAGCATAGTCAGGAAATTATTGACATAGGTTCTTAATACTCCTTTTCTGTTTCCTCCCAATGGGATGTAGACATAATCCCTCAGCCATGAAGAAAGCGAGATATGCCATCTTCTCCAAAATTCCGTAAGGTTTGTGCTTTGATAAGGGGAATCAAAATTCATGCCCAGCTTAAATCCCATTATCAATGCAAGTCCGATAGCCATATCAGAATATCCGGAAAAATCACAATATATCTGCATCGTATATCCCAGCACTCCCATCAGAGCCTGAACTCCCGTGTATAACGAGGGTTCATTGAAAATAAGGTCATTATACTGTGCTATATAGTCTGCGATCAATGCCTTCTTGATAATTCCGACAATCACAAGCCACAATCCCGCCCAGACTTCTTCTGTTGTCGCCCTTTCATTCCGTGAAAGCTGAGGCAGAAAATAATCCGCTCTCACTATCGGACCTGCCACCAACGCCGGGAAGAATGATAGAAAGAAGAGATAATCCAGCCAGTTTCTCGTAGGTTTTATCCTTTTCTTATAGACATCCACCACATAACTGATTGATTGGAAGGTATAGAATGATATGCCCACCGGAAGAATGATATCAAGAGGCTGGAAATTCCCTTCAACCATCTGGTTCCAATTCCATAGGAAGAAATTGGCATATTTGAAATAGCCAAGCACTGAGAGGGAAATCAAAATCGAAAACCACATCACGTACAATTTTGCCTTTTGAAACCTCAACCTATAGATTACCTGCGACAGGCTCCAGTCTACCAAAGACGTACCTATCAGCATAAGGAAAAAGAAACCGCTTGATTTATAATAAAAATAAAGCGAAAAAGCCACAACAAACAGCATCATTTTCTTGCGCCTGCTTTTCAACAAAGAGTATATCGGCAAGAAAACTATGAAAAGCGACCAGAAAAGTCCGCTTGAAAACAACATCGGCGCTTTGGGATCGTAAAGCAACATCTCCCCTATATTGCGGGATGCTGTTATAATATTGTCTATTACGGTTGTCAACATATGGTCAGTTCAATGCTTTCAGAAATAATACCTTATTGGGGACTTTGTCAAGGGTATCTGCCGGAAGGTCAGCAAGTATCGGATGCGCCGACTTTGGAAGCCAACGCATTATGCTGTCCATCCACAAAGCTGAAGATGATTTTGTGGGATGAATATTATCCTTCTTACGCTTAAATTCCATCCCTTGTGAACGGAAGAATGTGCCCGGCGCGCACGTGGCTTCCAACATATCGTTGATTTTGGTATCTTCATTCCAGTTGGGCGGACCGATCCAAACGTAGGGGATATCCCCTATCGTGGCAAGAATTTTCTTTACATACGGAAGCCGTCTGTCCGGATTCTTGAAATAGACCTCGTTGCTACCCAAGGATATGAATATATAATCAGCCTTGTATTTATTAATGTAATACGCCAAGGTGTCAGTCTCTGCCCATATTTTTGTATTGCTTGAGTCCCAGTTTATCGAATGCAGGTCATGGCCGTTCTGCCGGGCATATTTGGAAAGACGCTGCGCAAGGTTGAAAGTCATGGAATCTCCAAAAAGCAATATCGATTTTGGTATAGAATCCACTACCACAGGATTAAGTTCGAAAGATGGAACCTCAACACTGTCTTCATTGGCAAGCAGCCTATCCTCCCAATTCAGCTCGCTATTGCCTTGTGGTAAAATGTTTTCAGCAAACGGAGCTTTCTTCACAGTCCACTCCCCTACCGATATATCTTTATAGAAACTAATAAACATAACTCCAGCCAAAGCAAATGTAAGCAATAGCCAGATTCCCGTATAGTTTGATTTCATTTCAGGATTGGTGTCATATTTTTATACAAAATTACCTATTTCCACATAAACCAGCAAACAATATCATGTTAAAAATTAGAAATGACAAATCGGTTGTCAAGCTACTTTTGAAAGACTTTATACCGTATGTCATTTTGCACCCGACATCCGGCTATCGGTAATGTATTAGTCACTATGTTTGCATTTGAAAAGCCGGATCGCCGCTCAAAGGAGGCTTTTCAAATGCAAACATAGTGACTTAGGCTACGCCCAACATCTCCAGGAGTTGTCAATTCCCTAAACTCGCTCCAAGGACTGTGGAATCTGGACCTCGTGCCACACTACGAAACCAAACGGCTTCCCATATTTCTGTTCTTATCCTTATAATTCACTGATACACAAAAGAGAGGGGCGCTTCCACTACGCCCCTCTCACGATTCCACTATAAACTATATCTAACTAAACTTAAACCGC
>JAIDJJ010000467.1 GCA_029052265.1 Muribaculaceae bacterium | reverse complement strand
TCTTACGGTCTCGTGGGCGCGGAGAGGGGTATAGAGACAGCTCTAAGAATTTCTTCACTTCCTGGAAAAGCTTTGATGCGAATACAAAATCATTCAGCGACTGGCTTTTGCTTCTGAAAATCGTTTTGTCGTTTCCGATCCAGTCGCAATGTCCCTTGTTTATAAACACGATTTTTTCTCCGATGCCGAGCACGGAATTCATGTCGTGGGTATTGATTATGGTTGTTATGCCATATTCATGTGTGATATCGCTGAGCAATTCGTCAATCAGGATTGATGTGCGGGGATCAAGTCCCGAGTTTGGCTCGTCGCAGAAGAGATACTTGGGATTAAGGGCAATGGCTCTGGCTATTGCCACGCGTTTCTGCATACCTCCTGAAATTTCGGAAGGAAATTTATCATCGGCATTTGTCAGCCCCACACGTTTGATACAGAAATGAGCCCTTTCAAGCTGTTCCTCATGGCTCATCTGGCTGAACATTTTAAGGGGAAACATCACATTGCCGAGCACTGTCTCATTGTCGAAGAGAGCCGACCCCTGGAAAAGCATTCCTATTTCAGTGCGGAGGGCTCTTTTCTGCTGTTCCGACATTTCCCTGAAAATTCTCCCGTCGTAGAGGATTGTCCCTTCTTCCGGGGTGAGCAGCCCGATCAGACATTTCATGAACACAGTTTTACCGGAACCGCTCTGACCGATGATCAAGTTTGTTTTCCCGGTATCGAATGTTGCGGAAATGTCGTACAGGATCCGCTGACCGTCAAACCATTTTGATATGTTTTTTGCTTCAATCATTTTCGTCTGGTTAAAAAATTGGGAATTTACTGGAGGAGAAGTTTGGTGAGGATCACGTCGGCGAGAAGAATCAGTATGGAACTGGAGACAACCGCCTTGGTGCTTGCCTGTCCCACCTCAAGGGCACCCCCTTTGACATAATATCCATAATAAGCCGCCACGCTTGCGATGATGTAGGCAAACACTACAGTCTTGATAATTCCGTACCATACGTACCACTCATTGAAAAAAGACTGTATGCCGAATACATAGTTTTCTACCGACAGCATAGTTGTGAACTTGGCTATGAACCATCCGCCGATAAGCCCCATGAACATTGAAAGCACGCACAATACGGGAACAAACAAAACGAATCCCACCACTTTAGGCAGCACGATGAAATTCGCCGAGTTGATTCCCATGATGTCTATGGCATCAATCTGTTCTGTGACGCGCATTGTCCCGATTTCAGATGCGATGTTACTGCCGACTTTACCTGCGAGAATAAGGCTCATCATTGATGAGGAGAATTCAAGGAGCAGGATCTCTCGGGTGGCAAGTCCGGTGGAATAGGAAGGGATCAGCGGCGACACAATGTTTATGGTCATTTGGATGGTGATCACGGCGCCTATAAACAGAGATATGATGATTACAAGCGGAATCGAGTCCACACCCAGTTTGCTGATTTCAGATACAAGTTTCTGGAAAAAAACTTTCCACTTGTCCGGTGCCTTGAACACCTGTGTCATAAACAGGCAATATTTGCCGAACGATGAGATAGAAGAAATGATCATAGTTTAAATTTAGTGTTGCCAGTCTTTCCGGGGAGAGTATATACGGAAAGTATGGAACCGTTTTGATTGCAAAATTAATAAAAAATATCCAATAGGCGTCTCCATACGAAAAAGTGGAGAATAATTCGGTCATACAGATAAACCCATGGCTTCACGTTTATAATAAACGCGCCATGACGGGGATAAAGTTTGGATGGTAGCTGAAAATTTCGTAATTTTGTCATTAAAGAAAAATAATCTCATATCACGCGGGCTTCACATCTTGAGGGGAGTCTCTGGTAAGCCTGCGGCAAAAACAAGACAGACATGTTGGTGATCGGCATAGCCGGAGGGACAGGTTCCGGCAAAACAACAGTAGTAAGGAAAATAATAGAGTCGCTTCCCAAAGATGAGGTGGCGGTGCTTCCTCAAGACTCATATTATAAGGACAATGCCCATATAC
>JAIDJJ010000466.1 GCA_029052265.1 Muribaculaceae bacterium | reverse complement strand
GTCTCAGGGCTTGTGGGGGGTGTCTATCTGTTGAAGCTTACATCCGAAACTCAATTTGGCATCGGGATGCTGGGGATGATCAACACGTCGTCTAAAATACCGGTGTTCCCGGTATTTATCTATCGTCACAGGTTTGACAGCAAATTGGCGATAAATATTTATGGAGGATTGTTCGGACTGGAATACAGGGTGGATGAAAACAACATGCTGACTTTGGGTGCGGATCTTGATGTGCGCAGTTTCTATTTCAGACCACATGTGGATGGTTGGCCGGATAAATGCCGGTTCACAATGACATCGTTGAGACCGGCATTGAAATTCAAGCACCGTTTTTTTGGAAATTTTTATGGGGAAGCCCAGGCGGGCGTTTCATTCAAGATTTCCGGAAGGGTCTCGGGAGTGACAGGAAGGGCACGGTATCTTGATTTTTCAGAAAAGCCGTCGTTCTTTTTGAAAGCGATATTAAGTTATGCGCTATAGCGTCAGACTTACATTTGTCAGACAAGCCGGACAACCTGAAAAATGACCGTCAGCCTTGAAGTCACTTCAGTCACTTCAAAGCGGACGGTCATTTTTTAGAATCTGCGATTATTTCCGCAAATAAGGTTGTATTATTCAGACTTTGGAGTCATTCCGATATTCTCGAATATGAAAGAGTAAATATCGGCATATTCGTCGATTACTTTCGACATCGGTTTGCCGCCTCCATGTCCGGCTTTGCTGTCGATACGTATCAGCTTGGGCGCATCACCCGTATCGGAAGCCTGGAGAGTGGCTGCATATTTGAAAGAATGTGCGGGCACGACCCTGTCGTCATGATCTGCGGTGGTCACAAGAATTGCAGGATACTTGGTGCCGTCGTTCTTTATATTGTGGATGGGGGAGTAAGACAGCAGATAGTCAGCCATCTCTTTTGAATCAGCACTTGTACCGTAGTCTGACGCCCAGTTCCAACCGATGGTGAAAAGATGGTAGCGCATCATATCCATCACACCCACTTCCGGAATTGCAACCTTGAATAGGTCGGGACGAAGATTCACAGTGGCGCCCACAAGCAGACCGCCGTTGCTTCCTCCGACAATTGCGAGATGTTCCGGCGAAGTCCATCCTTCATTTATCAGATACTCTCCGGCTGCGATGAAGTCGTTGAAGACATTCATCTTGTTCATCTTTGTCCCGGCGAGATGCCATTCCTCTCCATATTCGGAGCCGCCGCGAAGATTTGCCTGAGCATAAATGCCTCCGTTTTCCAGCCAAAGCATTCTGTTTGCAGAGAATCCGGGAGGGAGCGAAACGTTGAAACCGCCGTATCCATACAGGAATACCGGATTTTTACCGTTCTTTTCAAGTCCTTTCTTATAAGTGATGAACATGGGTATCTTTGTGCCGTCGGCAGAAGGATAGAACACCTGCTCGGTCACATAGTCATCCATGTTTACACCGTCAATTTCAGGGGCGCCTATAAATGTGCTTTCGCCGGTTTCCATGTCGTAAGCATATCTTGCCGCAGGATATACGAAAGATGTGAGCGCATAATATACCTCATTGTGGTCTTTGTCGGAAGATATTCCAATAGTGCCGAATGTGGGCAGCTCTATTTCCCGGATAAGCTTTCCGTCTGTGGCATAGACATAAGCATGTTCAGCGGCATCTTCCTCGAAAAATACAATCAGTTTGTCGCCTGCGAACTGTGCGCCCGCCATCACGCCTTTCCCTTCCGGAATCAGCTCGATCCAGTTTTCTTTCTGAGGTTTTTTGAGGTCGGCAACCATCAGACGGTTTTTGGGAGCATTCCAGTTGGTCATGATATAAGCCTTGTCGCCTACTACCTCCATTACATTCATTTCGAAGTCTTGAGTCGGTTCCATCACGATCCAGTCTCCACCTTTATTTAGATTTTTGACCTTGAGGGAATTACCGAGCCCTTGCCCTGCTGCAGTCAGGAACATCCATTCCTCGTCTTCAGGCACGAATGCTGAATGGAAATAAAGGGGATTCGCTTTGTCTTCGTATACAAGCCGGTCCTCACTTTGGGGAGTGCCGATCTTGTGATAATATATCTGGTGGTTTTCATTTGCGTTTGAAAATTCCTTCCCTTTTTCGGGGCGTGGATATGCGCTGTAGTAGAACCCGTCGCCATCCCAGGCTGCTCCGGTGAATTTCGCCCATTCGATATGATCGTTGAGTAGCTGTTTGGTTTTGGCGTCCATCACGAATATCTCGTTCCAATCAGATCCGCTTCGGGAAATGATATATGCGGCATATTTCCCGTTGTTTGAAAAACTTAGACCTTGCAGCGCCACTGTTCCGTCTTCAGAAAGGGCATTAGGGTCGAGAAAGACCTCCGGCGTGCCGTTGATTGAGTCAGAACGGTATAGAACGCTTTGGTTCTGAAGACCGTCATTTTCATAAAAGTAATATTTCCCGTCTTTGTGTTTGGACGGCAGCCCGGTTTTCTTATAATTGTTGAGAGCTGTGAGCCGTTGGCGAATCCGGTCACGGAATGGGATTTTTGAAAGATAAGCCTCTGTTACGGCGTTTTCAGCTTTCACCCATTCGAGAGTGGCGGGGGCGGTATCGTTTTCGAGAGGACGGTAAGGGTCGGCGACAACAGTGCCGAAATAATCATCAGTTACGGTTTCGTCGGAAGGGGCAACGGGATATTCTATCTTGGAAGAAGAACAGGAAGCCACGATC
>JAIDJJ010000465.1 GCA_029052265.1 Muribaculaceae bacterium | reverse complement strand
TTTATTTCAAGAATTATATGCAAAGGTCACTTTTCGGCACGACATTAGTTATATCTTTATATTACGATATTTTGAAAATATCCGGGTCATGATCCATTCCGGATCATGACCATAGGCTGACACCTCATTCAAAATTTAACATATATAGAAATCTATGGCATCATATAAATATGGCATTGTTCATGACCGTGTGAAAACTCTCCTTAACAAAAGGAGTCTTCACGAAGCATTCAGACTGATCAGAAACCAGCTCAAATCTTACCCTGATCACATGCTTTCCGACAGACTGGACAAATTGGAAGAAACATACAAATATATGATACATTACCTCGTGGAGGGATATTCCGACTCACATCGCGATGAACTGCTAATATCCCTTATCGAGGATCTGCATATTGTCAATGACGCGATTCTTAGAAATTCCATTCTCCCTGACAGCCGCGACATATATTCTGCCACAAAAAGGTTTGGGAATATCAAGAACGCATCTTTTGCTTCAAGATTTGAAACGTATCGCGAGGCTTATTCAAAATCCTTGCTTGCCGCATCAAGTGCATGCGACACGGAATATCAGAAACTTGCAGATGATGCATTGGCGGAGTTATTCGATTATGTATGGACAATGTTCGGTGCGCCGGAAGAGGAATACCGCCGGCTCACCGCCTCTCTGTCTGAACCTGATTTGCCATTCTCATACAAGGCTCAAATGATTTCAGCGTTGATGATGGGGTGTCTTTCATATTACGACAGGAATGCGTTCCACTCCCTGATAGACATATATGAGAATGACATCTGTCAAAAACTCTCCGCAAGAGCCCTTGTGGCGATAATGCTTGTCGTGGCTGCCAATCCCGACCGCATTAAAAATGATGCCAGGTTAAAGGCGAGGCTATCCCTTTGGCAAGATTCAATAATCCATTACAGAAGACTGCGGGAGGTGCTTATGAATCTGATACGTACCAGAGACACCGAACGGATATCTTCCAAAATGCAGAATGAGGTGCTCCCGGAGTTGATGAAACTTCGCCCGGAAATAATCAATAAGTTTAAAAATCTTTCTGAAGAGGCGGATCTGGAAATGTTTGATGCCAACCCTGAATGGGAAGAAATCCTGAACAAAAACGGACTTGGCGACAAACTAAAGGAATTGACTGAAATGCAGCTTGAAGGCGGAGACGTAATGATGCTTGCCTTTTCAAACCTCAAGAGTTTCCCTTTTTTCAACAATGTATCCAACTGGTTTTTGCCTTTCTCCACAACACACTCGGAAATATTGACAATCTCGAAGGAGTTCGCTGCGTTTGGCGACCTTCTTGATATGGAAGGCGTAATGTGTGATTCTGATAAATTTTCTTTTGCATTCTCTTTAAGCAAAATGCCGGAATCACAAAGAAGCATGCTCACTGAAAGAATGTCCGGACAAATGGAACAGCTCAAGGAGGCTATGTCTGAACGGAAATTAAAATCAAGTGTGCCGGAATTTGATTCAGAAGTGACAAGGTATGTGAGAGACATCTACAGGTTCTTCAAACTTTTCCGGAAGAAAAATGATTTCCACGATCCGTTTCTACGTCCTGTTGATTTCCGCTCCCTGCCGTTCTTGAACGATGTGCTTGCCGACATGGAAATTGTCAATCTGGTAGGAGAATTTTATTTCAAACGTGGGTATTATTCCGAGGCACTACCCATGCTCATGCTTATTGACAAAGAGCATCCTAACGATAATTTGCTTTGGGAAAAGATAGGATATTGCCATAATGCCCTAAATGACATTGACGAAGCAATCAAATGGTATAAGAAAGCTGAACTGCTTAACCCTGACAGCCTATGGCTCATCAAGAAGCTCGCAGTGTGCTACCGCTTGAGAGGCAAATTCAATGACGCAGCTGAATATTATGCGAAAGCCCTTGAATCTTCCCCTGACAATTATAGTCTGCTGATGAGCGCCGGGAATTGTCTTTTAGAAAGTGGAAATATAAAAGAGGCTATAGCGAATTATTACCATGCTGATTACATCCGCCCCGACCAACCTGGCTCGTGGAGGGCGATAGCATGGGCGGAATTCATGAATGGCAACAAAGAAAAAAGTCTGGCATACTATGAAAAACTATTGACATCCGATAAACATTCAGCAAACGACAACCTGAATGCAGGACACCTATATTATCTCACTGGAAACCTAAAAAAAGCTGTCGCATGCTATAAATCTTGTGCATCCGACAAGGATTTTGGCATAAAAAAACTTGAGGAAGCTATTCAGCAAGACATTGACCAGATTGAGAATGCGGGCGGCAACAGACAAGATCTCAACCTCCTTCTCGACAAAGTGAAATACGAACTTTAGAGCACGTTCCTTAAAATTTCGGGGTCGTAGGGGTCGCAGCCTTGGAGTGGATTTTGTCACTTGCTGAAAGGAGCATACCGAGGTATGTGACTGAAAGCAAGGGGCAAAATACGCCCAGGGATGCGAGACGCAGGTAACTTTATATTGCTAAAGGATAATGTTTTATGTTAAAATGCCGTTTATGATTATAGCGAT
>JAIDJJ010000464.1 GCA_029052265.1 Muribaculaceae bacterium | reverse complement strand
GATATACCCGGTCCATCTTTCCGCGGACTCTTGTCACCGGCCGCCCCATCTATGACATAGAGAAAGAAATCACCCAAAGCCGGCGAGAATGTAAGCGTAAGATTGTCTCCCCCACTCTCTATGAGCACAATATCGGTATCCGGGAATTTTGCTTCCATCTCTTCAACTGCAGCTATATTCATTGAGGGGTCCTCGCTTACCGCAGTATGGGGACAAGCCCCGGTTTCAACTCCTATTATCTTGTCTTCAAGCAGAATCCCCTTAAGTGTTTTCCTTACATGTTTCGCATCTTCCGTGGTTACTATATCATTAGTGATGATAAGCACCTTTTGTCCAAGTTCAAGAAGACGCGGTGTTATTGCCTCTATCAAAGCGGTTTTTCCGGATCCTACAGGACCTCCAATACCTATTCTACAAGTATTTGACATAAATATATTGTTGATTAGAGAATTATTTAATCAATTATTTACATGAAAAACAATATTATCCTTAAGCGATTGCAATAAAGATAATTCATGATTTGCCTAATTATGAATCGTTCCTAATTCATAAACATCCTCATATTGCCTTTTTCATGAAGCGAAGCAAGAATGTCAAGTTCAGGATAAAACGCATTCATATCATTTAAATTCATCTTTGATGCTTCAGCATAAAGACTTTCTATTTCTTCCGCCATCCTTTCAAGGATCAGCTGTGTATCGTAATGAGAGACGCGAACACACCTTAAGGCAGCGCTCAAAACCATATTTACTATACCATACTGATGAGAACAAAACAGTTCTTTTTCCCCTATTCCGGCAGTAGCAAAGACAATTCCCTGTGCAACAGGATAAGTGCCCGGAGTCACACCCGATCTTATATCTTCAAGCCACTCGCTGATAATGGGGGCATCAAATAATTTTTCACCAAGCTCAGCAAGTTTTTTCCCCATACGGGTAATCATCATTCTTGCTTCTGCATTCATTTTAAACATCATCAGATAGTGGTCGCACTCTTTACAATAAGAATAATTCCCTTGTATACAAGCTCTGTAAGCCTGCAATGCAGCTACCCCGTCACTGAAGGCAGCTTGCCTTGCTTGCGAGCGCGCAAACTCTTCCAGAGTCTCGGCATTGGTGACGATATTCTCAAACGCGGCGGTCTCAAGTCCATTGGAAAATGAGAATGTACCTACCGGAAAAGTGGAATCGGTGAACTGTAGCAACCTCATCACTTTGGTCAAGTCGGAACTATTGTTCATAATAAAGTCTATTTACTGTTACAACCATCCCCATTATTACGATGCTTTTCATTTAATTCTTCACACTCATGGTGATGTCCGAAATTTTTTCTCTTTTCGTGATGATGTTTTACGCACTCTCCTTCTCGGTCATCGTCATGATCATGATGATGGTGGTGATGTTGTCCTTTTATATTGCCATCATGATGATGCCTTTTGCATCCGCAATGTTCCTCATCCTCAGGTGAGTGATAATGCACGATATGAGAATGTTCATGCGAATGGCTTTCGTGCTCTGCGCCTCCGAAAAGACGTCTTATCTCATGAGGCGCAAGATAAGGAATTATATCAAGACCCTTTTGAAATTCATAAGAAATTCCTTCTATATGGTGGGTTTCCATAACTGATTCCATAACCTTTTTATCGACTGTAAGCGGCACATACACTTTTGTTTCCTTTACAACTGCCGGCCAATGCTGGTTGCCAATGGCATGTCCAAGCTCTACGGAAATACGGATTATTGCTTGAGGATCCATACCGACAAGCCCACCCATATCTATCACCAGAACAGGACTTAATTCAATTCTTAATACGACTGCCTTATTTGATTCAGTATCAAACTCAATTATATCACCGTCTACAATCTGGGAATGTCTTGCAAGAGCAATCGGATATTCCACACCACTGACTCCCTTACCGAGGAAACGCGATTTTTGAGCTGTCCATTGATCGAGAAATACATAATCTATATCAGCACTCTTCAACTTGTCTTTCCATTCATCAGAATGGTTCATATTGCCGATTATGGTGGTATATATCTTCATAATAATGCTTATAGTGAAAAATGGGGAGAAACCAAAGGGAATCTCCCCATATATTTATCAAATAATTAATCTTTTATCGTCATCTCTGAACGTATCAGCTAAACCAATATAACTGAGCCAATGGCAATTCTTTTGCCGGTGCCACATATGCTTTGTATCCATCAACAGTAACTTCAAATGTCTCGGGATTCACTTCAATATGTGGAGTGGCTGTGTTTCGTACCATATCAGCTTTTGACAACTGACGCACTCCATGTACAGGATATATGATTGACTCCAGCCCAAGCTTCTCTTTAATTCCGTCATCGTAAGCCGCGCGTGATACAAAACTCATTCGGGTATTCTGGAGCGCCTGTCCTTTGGCACCGAACATCGGACGCATTATCTTTGGTTGAGGAGTCACAAGTGAAGAATTGGGATCTCCCATAT
>JAIDJJ010000463.1 GCA_029052265.1 Muribaculaceae bacterium | reverse complement strand
TCCTTTCAGCAAGTGACAAAATCCACTCCAAGGCTGCGACCCCTACGACCCCGAAATTTTAAGGAACGAGCTCTTATGACGGCTGCTTTGACCCATGCCCCTTATATTCGCTGGGAAGAACCCCATATTGCGACTGGAAACATTTCGTGAAATGTGAACGCGAAGAAAAACCTACTTGCCAGCACACCTCATTGACCCTCATATTTCCCGTGCAGAGCAATTCAGCAGCCTTCTGTAACCGCAGCATCTTTATATAATCATTTGGTGTCATTCCGGTTATCGCCTTTATCTTCGTGAACAACCCTGTGCGAGAAATCGCCATCTCCTTTGCAAGCACATCCACTGTAAACCCGCTGTCGACCATCCTTTCATTGACAATGTCTCTCATCTTCATAAAAAACTCTTTATCAAGATTGGAGTTAGGGACAAGTTCCCGTATTACTCCGGGATCAGACATCAATCTTTCGCGAAGTCGCGCACGATTTGCAAGCAATGATCTCAGCTGCGCCTGTACTACATCTATAGAGAACGGTTTTGTCACATAAAGATCCGCACCACTGTCAAAGCCATTGACAAAATCTTCATTCTCAACTTTTGCCGTAAGCAACACCACAGGTATATGGCTTGTATTTATATCCCCTTTTACCATACGGCAAAATTCCATTCCGTCCGTGCCCGGCATCATTACATCGCTTATGATCAGATCCGGAGATAATTTTTGCAGACACCGGAGCGCATCTTTTGCATCCGACGCCTTCTCCACCTCATAGCCCGGAGACAACAACTCCTCCAGAAAATCCAACATCTCTTGATTATCGTCAACAACCAAGATGATCTCTTTTGAATTCCCTACCGGAAGGGAATCATTTTCATCCGTCCATTCCGCAGAATCGACCACATCCGCTTTTTCCTTTGCCCCGGCTTCCGAAGGCGGAAAATCTATAATAAAATCTGCACCGGTTTCCCCTGTGCTCTCCACCATCACATCTGTACCCATGAGATTGGCATAACGTTTCACCAGGAGCAGTCCGAGACCTGTTCCGATATTATCTGTCGGCATGGTCCCCGAGATCTGATAAAACGGTGTGAATATTTTTTCCTGCTCATCCTTGGGAATAGAGGCACCGTTATTTTTCACGGACAAACGTAAAAATCTATTCCCAAGCCTTGACAGTGTGATATCTATCTCCGATTTAGAAAACTTAAGTGCATTTGAAAGCAAATTATTTACAATCTGTGTAAACGCTTCCCTGTCGACCCGTGCCATACAAGGAGAATCCGGCACATTTACAGAAACTTTAAGTTGTTTCAAAGTTGCCGCCAGTATATAATTGCTACAGATACTTTCCAGTCTCTCTTTTATGTCGACGTCTGCAATTGTAAGCTCCATTGCCCCGGACTCCATTTTTCTGAAATCCATAAGATGGTTCACCAGGTTCAGAAGCCTTTTCCCATTACGGTCCATTACTGACAGCTGCGACCGGCAATCCTTGATTTCCCCGTCCCTTTTCAAAAGATTTTCAAGAGGTGACAATATAAGTGTCAAGGGAGTACGTATCTCATGTACGATATGTGTAAAAAATTCAATTTTACTCTGATATAGTTCCCTGTCCTTCTGATCGGCAAGTTTCCTCAACTTCTCCTTTTGTTTTCTCATAAAATGGGAATAAAGAAGAAACAGACATGCCATACCCATGACAACATAAAGAATAACCATTGGGGTGGAAAGCCACCATGGAGGAAGGATATCGATCGGAAAAACCAACGCGTCATCATTCCACCCTCCGTTACCGTCTGACGTTTTTACCATGAACACATAACTGCCCGCCGCGAGGTTGGTATAGGTGAGCACCTGCGAAGGGCTTGCCTCGTTCCAATCTTTTTCGAAGCCGTCAAGCTTATATAAATATCGGTTGTGCGAAGGATTTATATAACTCAACGGAGAGACCCTGAAACTGACTACACGTTGAGTATGATCAAGTGTCAAACCATGAGAATATGTTATCGACTCAGACAACGGGGAATCCGGATCCCCGATCTCCACAGGATGATTAAACAATTGAAAATCCGCAAGTATAACTTCCGGGGTAAGATATTGATGAGTGATCTGATCTGGATTAAACTCATTAAACCCGTTGATCCCTCCCATGAATACAGAACCATCAGCAGTCATAAGTCCGGAATTTGGCAGAAATACATTCCCCTGCAATCCGGAATCCTTGTTATATGAAAATATCGTGGAATCCTGCGGCATATAGCAATAAAGCCCTTTTGACGTTCCCAGCCACAACTGATTCTTGTGGGCAATTATTTTATTTACCACCCTTATCCATTTCGGAAGCGGCTCTCTTTTAAAAACATTTGTCTCATAATCAAACCGTAGCAATCCGCAAAAATCGGTTCCGATCCACAGATTGCAATTGTCGTCATATTGTGCCGAGAAAACTGAATTGGTCTGTAAACCGGTCCCAA
>JAIDJJ010000462.1 GCA_029052265.1 Muribaculaceae bacterium | reverse complement strand
TACAGTTGTTCATAATAATCTGTTGTTAACTATAAGTAAAGACCTCAACCGGAAACACCTGGAAGCGGAGTCGCAGAAAAACATTATCCCGGTCTTGAAACGGTATCAATCCCGGAAAATCTCGCCTCGCAGATAAAGGAGTATGTGGGTTTCACTGTCTCATTCAATAAAGACAACGGAACTCCTAACTATGTGGCTTGGGAACTTCTCGGCGAAGAAGTGAAAACAGATGTGGACCGCAGCGATAACTTCTGGACCGACCCGGATATCGAAGGGTGTCCTTCCACAAAAGATTACACACGTTCCGGCTATGACCGCGGACATATGTGTCCGGCTGCTGACCAGAAATGGAGTCAGGAGGCAATGGACGACTGTTTTGTCATGGCAAATATCTGTCCGCAAGACCATGGTCTGAACGCAGGGGCATGGAACACTCTTGAAAGCAAAGAGCGTCAATGGGCAAAACGAGACTCGGCAATAATGATAATCGCAGGTCCTATCTATGAGACTACCGACACAAAACGTATAGGGAATGCCGGAGTAAGGGTGCCCGGAGCTTTCTTCAAAGTCCTTATGGCTCCTTATGTTGACGAACCCCGGGGAATTGCGTTCGTATACCCCAACATGACTTCCCCCGGCAATATGCAGGACTACTCCATGAGTATCGACGAACTTGAAAAAATTCTTGGTTATGATTTCTTCCCGGCGCTTCCCGACGAGATTGAAAACAAAGTAGAGGCAACATACTCGTTTAAAGAATGGAACATCTCGAAATAAACACTATTACAGCCATTTCCACCCCTTCGGGGTGCGGAGGAATCGCTGTCATCAGAGTGTCCGGACCGGAAGCTGTCAAGATTGTGGATGGAGCATGGCAAGGGAAACCCCTTGCCGGCGCAGCTTCCCACACCGCGCATCTTGGAAAATACGTTGCCACTGACGGGAATATTCTCGATGAAGTCGTGGCGACTTTGTTCCGCGGTCCGGCATCATTCACCGGAGAAGACACTGTCGAGATTTCCGTACATGGTTCGCGCTGGATACAGCGTGAAGTTTTGTCAGACCTTATACGCCGGGGAGCCCGTGCAGCCACTCAGGGAGAGTTTACCCAACGCGCGTTTCTAAACGGCAAACTCGACCTTGCCCAAGCCGAAGGGATTGCCGACCTCATATCCTCGTCATCAAGAGCGGCGCATAACCTTGCGCTGTCGCAGACACGCGGATATTTCTCACGCGAGCTGGAGGCATTGCGCAGCAAACTTGTGGAGTTTGCTTCCCTCCTTGAACTTGAACTCGATTTCTCGGAAGAAGACGTTGAATTTGCCGACCGCACAAACCTCCTGTCGCTCGCCGACACTATCCTTGCGAAAGTAAGAAGGCTCGCCTCATCTTATTCTTCAGGTGCGGCAATCAAAGAGGGTGTACCGGTGGTCATTGCCGGTGTGCCGAATGCCGGAAAATCGTCATTGCTCAATCTTTTGCTGGGCGACGACAAGGCGATTGTAAGCGACATTCCCGGAACCACCCGCGACACAATTGAAGACACACTCGAAATCGACGGCGTGCTCTACCGGTTTATCGACACCGCCGGACTTCGTGCCACCTCAGACATTGTCGAAAACCTCGGCATCGAACGAGCCCGCTCAAAAATGCAGGACGCCCGGATCGTAATATGGATAATTGACCTCACCACTCCCCTCGCTTCCCAATACGAAGAATTGAACAATTTTCTCGCCTCCAAACCGGAAGCCAAAGTAATCACCCTCCTCAACAAATCCGACCTCCAATCCCCAAATCCGGACACACCCATCCCCGGCACGCAGCAAAGCGCCGGTGAGCCAACAAATCAAAGCGGAAGCAAATCAGACCCGCGCGGAGCGGTCCATGTTCCGGAGCAAAGCGCCAGCGAATTTACAAATCAAAGCGGGAGTGAAACAGACCCGCGCGGAGCGGTCCATGTCCTGGCGCAAAGCGCCAGCGATTTGCCGAGTCAAAGCGCCGGCGAATTGCCGAACCAGATAAAATTCAGTGCAAAGACCGGGACAGGGCTTGACCGGCTCAAATCATGTCTGAACGATCTCACCTTTGGAGACATCAATCCCGACGCAGAACTAATAGTAACCAACGCCCGTCACTACGAAGCACTGACACGGGGAGCCGACGCACTGACAAGAGCGATCGAAGGCATACAGGCAGGACTCTCCGCCGACTTCATCGCCCAAGACGTACGGGAGACCCTCCACCACCTCGGCACCATCACCGGAGCCGTCACCACCGACGACCTCCTCCACTCCATCTTCTCCCGCTTCTGCATCGGCAAGTAATTAGTTGATTATCAATGATTTGCTTTGATAGCGATTGACTGTTACTGAGCGATAAAACTTAATACATTCAAGAACGCCTAATGCTGATAACTGTCAGTGTTAGGCGTTTTTATGGGGTCAAGCCGAAAGCACGGTGCATGGATTTAGCGGAAAGTGTTAAATTTGTGGCATGAAAACCTCAGATGCAATATGGATTTGCCTGCCCGAGGGCATGGACGAACTATTTGAGATGGTGCGCTTCGAGCGCACGGAACAGTCTTATGACATATGGCT
>JAIDJJ010000461.1 GCA_029052265.1 Muribaculaceae bacterium | reverse complement strand
TTACTTGCGCCACAATTCAAGGGCATATATTTTCACCGCAAGCATCACGCCCGCTTCTACAGCCGCTGTAAATGCCGCGCTGGATATCATGCTCGCAGAGCCGGAGCGCCAGGAGCATCTCTGGGACATTACCAACTATGCTCTTGATCAGTTCCGCAGTATGGGATGCGAGATCGGAAATACATCCACTCCGATCATCCCTCTGTTCATACGTGATGATTACAAGACATTTGAAGTGACCCGCGATCTTCTTGAAGAAGGAGTCTTTGTAAATCCTGTCGTGACTCCTGCAGTCGCTCCCCATGACACTCTGATTCGTTATTCTCTTATGGCAACTCATACCAAGGATCAGGTCACACGTTCTATAGAAGCGATAGAAAAAGTGTTTAAACGTTACGGAATCATAGGTTAAATTGCAAATTTATTCATGTGAAGTACACGCTTTCGAGATATTTGAAACGGAATCCCGGTTGGAGTTCCGTTTTTTTTATTGTCAGAGAAAAAAATCTGTTGAATTATTTTGTGTCAATCATGAAATGCATTAATTTCGCGATATAAATAGGAAAATATAAAAACATCATACAAATGGTATATAAGTTTAAACTTGTTAGCGACGAGGTGAGCAATTTCTCCAGGGAAATAGAAATTGACTCAAATTCCACGTTCTTGCAATTACGTAATGCAATTCTCGACAGTGTCGGATATTTGAAAGATGACATAGATTCATTCTTCCTCTGTGATGATGAATGGCAGCGTCAGGAAGAGATCACCCTCGAAGACATGGGCAGCGCCAGTGATCAGGACATATGGCTTATGGAAGACACACCACTTAATGAGCTTATTGAAGACGAGGGTCAAAAACTTGTGTTCGTTTTTGACTATATGACGGAGAGATCTTTCTTCATGGAAATGAAAGAAGCTATTCCGGGGCGTAATCTTGCCGACCCCATATGTACAGTAAAACGCGGTAAGGCTCCTGCCCAGAGAGTGGATCTTGACGAATTTGAGAAGCAGATAGATCAGAATGCACAGAAACTTGTTTCTGACGATCTCGATATTGAAGATCTTTATGGCGACACTCAATTTAATGACGATGAGATCGGGAGTGGTTTTGACGATCTCAATTTCAATTGATGCAGTCCCTATAACGCAATGGGCGCCGGAAACTTTTGCTTCCGGCGCCCATTACGTTATAGGGGATGAATATCAATTAATGTCCGAATAATTTTCCGAAGAATGATTTTTTAGGTTCGGGGCGCATATGCACCCTCATCTGGTCATTATCTTTTCCAAGGAAAAGAATGTGTGACCGGAATACAAATGCTACCATTTTGTCGAACTCGAGCACTGCATTCAGGCTTCTTATAAGAAAACGGCGGAAGGGGTTGAACTCTTCCAGATCTTCCAATATTATTTCGTCCCCGCATATTTTTATTGCGTGGTGTTCGCTTAATATCGGAATAAAATATTCCAGTTGCAGCTCCTCCCTTTTTTTGTGAGGACGGCTGAACTTTTTATAAATTTCCCTTATTGAGTTATCGGTTATCATAGTCCGGTTCAAAATTTGAGACGACACTGAGCATCACGTCAGATCAGTCCCGGTATATAATAAACAATCTTTGAGAAAAGAAGTTTAGCTTATAGCACATTTTTTTTTCTTTTTGACATACCGTCAGAATTGTAGGAATAATTTA
>JAIDJJ010000460.1 GCA_029052265.1 Muribaculaceae bacterium | reverse complement strand
ATTAAGAAGTATGCTGATGCCCAACCGAAGGTTCGTCAGATCATTGACCTTGCTCTGCTTCAGAGCCAGCTTCTTAAAGGGGAAAGCCTGAATGCGTTCATCAAACGTTCGGTTGAACTTCTTTGATTGTGTAAACTTGAACCATAATAAAAAAGGCGAGAATTTCGATTCCCGCCTTTTTTATTTGTATTGTTTATTTTTTGAAAGGTGTCTGGCTTACATAAACTTTAAAGTTCTTTATCGCTCCCGGAACTTCACTTTCCATTCTGGGCAGATATTGTATAGCCGATATCTTTTTGTTCCCGCCAAGATCAATCACAAACGAATGTGGGAATGCATCTCCCGGAATTGTACTCCAGTATGTTGATTCCTGAAGATCGAAGAGTTTGTCTGCCGAACGGTTGCCACTCTTGACATCTTCACTGTCTGCATAATCCACGATCCAAGGTTCGCGGGAAAGTCTCTCACCATTCTCGTCAAGAACGTAGAACTCAGCAATTGCGGCATTGTCTTTGCCATTGATAGCGTCAATAGCCTCGAAGCAAAGGTAACGACCGCTTGCAGGCATATCCAATTTCTTTTCTTGCCAACCATTGCCGGGTGCAAATTCTCCTGTAAGAACAGGTTTTAAACCTGACAAGTCAAGTACTTCTCCTTCAAGTCGGTGTGTAAGAGGCTTCTGCACCTGTAGATTATCAAGAAGGGGTGTCTTAAGACCTTCTGATACAGCTTCACGAGGACCAACGATGTCAAATACCATTATCTCGTTTTCACCTTGTTTCAGCCAGCATCCGGGCATGTAGAGAGTCTGTTGAGGACCTATTTCCCATATTCTGCCAATGCCATGACCATTGACATACACAAGTCCTTTGCCCCATGACTCGAAATTAAGGAAGGTGTCTGATGGTTTGCTGACATTGAAAGTGCCTTTATAGACACCTATAGGCAATCTTCCGTTTTCGCCGGAGGTAAATGTCTCAATCGGGAAATACTCCATTGAATCATAGAATTCAGGAGTGTCTTCAAGATTAAACACTTCACAGTTCTTTAGATCACACACAAATTTATGCCCGTCCCGATCTTCCTGCACAGTTACATTATTGGTAATGCCTTTGAAGTCTTTTATCGCGCGCCCGAAATTTATGCGCCCCATCGCTTCGACAAGAATATCAAGCTGACTACCCTTTCTACATGAAGGGAGAGTGATCTCCTTCTCTCCATTGCGACGGTCAAGTTTTCCTATGTATTTACCGTCAACAAATACCTGAGCAAAATCATGTGCATCGTTGACAGAGAGGACTCCCCCATTTCTTAGTTCAGGAAGAGACGTGCGGTAAAGTATGCTTCCAAATCCCTGATTGTATTCCTCCATTGTCTTGATACTCTCATCTTTATTTGACTCCGGAAGATTGGGGAATAAGGGTGCCACTTCAGTGAATTTGAATTTATTGATTGCAATAGGCTTGATGGTCTTGGGCACGTCGGGAAGTTTCTTGCCGTCATAGTATTTTGCAAGTGTTTTTCTCAATGCCCAATATTTAGGAGTTGTCTGTCCGCTTTCACTGATCGGTGCGTCATAATCATAAGAAGTCACGTCAGGAGCATATCCGGGAGAATTGGCACCTGCCCAATGTCCCCAGTTGGTTCCTCCATGGGTCATGTATAGAGAAAATGATATCCCCTTTGAAAGCATCTCATCTATTCCTTCAATCATATCGGCAGCCGGGCGGGTCTCATGATTTGCACCCCACTTGTC
>JAIDJJ010000046.1 GCA_029052265.1 Muribaculaceae bacterium | reverse complement strand
AAATAAGTCACTCTCGGGAAGAGAGTGACACTTATTGGATGCAAAGTTAATTATTTTTTATTTTACAGCCAAATTTCATTAGCTTTTAGCATGTTAAAATCATTAAAGAGCTATCCTACAACAGCATCGATATTATCCGGGATTATGGTATTTGCTAAACATGTTTTGCAAATACCATAATCCATAGTATATTAAACATCTAAAAATCCGCACTATACAGAAAAGTGTCACTCTCTTCCCGAGAGTGACTTATTTTTTATCGTGCATAAAGCAAGAGAAGCCCGGGTCAAAAAATAACCCGGGCTTCTCTTATTGACAATTTTTATTGAAGGGGAATCAAGGGCGTAACTTCGCACGCTTGCTGTCCCAGATAAGATAACCGATAAGGAGGATATAAGCCACGCAACCAAGTATCTGTGTGGTCTCATAACTACCGGGGGTAGTATATTCGAAACCTACAAAACGGGTGATTGCCGCGAAGACTCCGAAGAGGGCACCGCCCGCTATAAGTCCGGAAGCAAGAAGGGTTCCTCGGTCACGGCGGGCATCGTTGAGCTTCTTGTCGTCAGAAGAATTGCTTACATAATATGCTATCGCACCGCCCACAAGCATCGGGGTATTCAGCGACAGAGGGATGAACATGCCGAGGCAGAAGGCAAGCGCGGGAACACCGAGCCAATTGAGGATGCACGCGAGTATCGCACCCACCATATATAATATCCATGGAGTGTCACCACCCATCATCAGAGGTTCTATCACCTTCGCCATGGCGTTTGCCTGGGGAGCCACGAGAGCATTGTCGCCTGTAAATCCATATACCTGGTTAAGCACCATTATCACGCCTCCCACAGTGGCTGCGGAAACAAGTGTGCCGAGAAATTTCCAGCTTTCCTGTTTACGTGGTGTGGACCCGAGCCAATATCCGATCTTGAGGTCAGTCACAAATCCGCCTGCCATTGAAAGAGCCGTACATACCACACCGCCGATCACCATCGACGCAACTATACCTGAAGTGCCGTTGAGCCCGATAGCCACAAATATGGCTGACGCGATGATAAGGGTCATGAGTGTCATTCCGGAAACAGGATTCGATCCAACTATCGCTATGGCGTTGGCTGCCACTGTGGTAAACAGGAAGGCGATCACGGTCACAACAAGCCATGCCACCAATGCCTGCCAAAGTGTATGGATCACCCCGAACCAGAAGAAAAGAAGAACAGCAACAAGAGCAACAACGATGAAAAACACGATATGCTTCATGGAGATATCCATCTGCCAGCGCACCTCCTTTGCCCCGGATACATTACCGCGGAGTTCCCGTCCGGCAAGCCCCACAGCCTGACGGATGATCGGCCAAGACTTGATGATGCCGATAACGCCTGCCATCGCGATACCGCCTATACCTATAAGACGCGCGTAATCTTTGAAGATCGTGTCGGGAGCCATGGCTGCAAATTCCGGACTGCCGTAAGTGCCCATAAGCGGGATGATGATCCACCATACGAAAATGGAGCCTGCGAAAATCACAAAGGCATATTTCAGACCTACGATATAGCCGAGTCCGAGAAGGGCGGCGCCAGTATTACAGCTAAGAACAAGTTTCGCCTTTTCGGCAAGCACCTGTCCCGCCGACGATGCCACAGATGTGACAGTTTCAGCCCACCATCCGAACGTGGCGACTATATAGTCGTAGACACCACCGATAAGGGACGCCATTATTAGGGTTTTCGCCTGTCCGCCCTGATCCGAATCTTTCGCCTCGCCCGAGATCAGCACCTGAGTTGTGGCAGTAGCTTCCGGGAAAGGGTATTTCCCGTGCATGTCTTTCACGAAATATTTGCGGAATGGGATAAAGAAAAGTATTCCGAGGATACCGCCGAGCAGAGAGGAAAGGAAAATCTGATAAAACTGCACAGTGATCTCGGGATACTTCGCCTGCAGGATAAAAAGTGCGGGAAGAGTGAATATGGCACCCGCCACTATCACACCCGAACAAGCCCCGATGCTCTGGATGATCACATTCTGCCCGAGAGGATTTTTCTTGCCGAGGGCATTGCTCAGCCCCACGGCGATAATGGCGATAGGTATCGCCGCCTCAAACACCTGCCCCACCTTCAAGCCGAGGTAAGCCGCGGCGGCGGAGAATATGACCGCCATCACAAGTCCGGTGATGACGGAATACGGGGTTACCTCCCGCTGATCGTGGGCGGGATGCATCACCGGTGTGTAACGCTCGTCTGCCGCGAGTTCACGGAACGCGTTTTCAGGTAGACCGGTGCCTGTGGATACGTTGTCTTCGTTTTGCTTCATGTATGTATAGGTTTAAGAATATGTCATTGCCACGGACAAGAAGCGGTTTAAACTTCCATGTCTTCAAGCTACGAATTTAACAATAATAATAATATTATTAAAATTTTTTCGTATTTTTGTGAAACGAAATTATTACTTCAATTAAAACATTATGGTTGATAACGTTTCATTAATGCGCAAGGCAAAGGCGCAACTTGCTGACAATTGGGCGAACGCAGCCATCGCCACATTTATTTATATGACGATATTGACAGCCTCGTCGTTTACTTATGTGGCGCAGCTCATACTGACAGGCCCGCTGTCTTTCGGATACGTGCTTTTCATGGCATGTATCGTCGATACTCATGCAAACAACCTTAACCTGCTTTTCAAAGGGTTTGAACGCTTTGCCGACACGCTTGTGGCAGGGCTCCTTTATTCCATCGCCGTATCCATACTATGCGCCTTGCTGATCGTGCCGGGAAGTATAGCGGCATTAGGTTTCTCAATGTCATTTTTCATCATGGTCGACGACGCCAACATTTCAGGAATCGATGCACTGAAAATGAGCTGGAACATGATGAAAGGACACAAATGGGATCTGTTCTGCCTGCTCATCCGTTTTATCGGATGGATCCTCCTCAGCATAATCACACTCGGCATCGGATTCTTCTGGCTTCAGCCTTATATGACAGTGACAACCCTGAATTTCTATCGCAGCCTCAGGTACGGCACTTGTTAAGAGCTGTCAGACCGTGCTCCCATATCCCCTGCCCTCCTTGACGGCAGGGGATTTTTTTGTAAAAAATTTTTGAAGGAGTCTTAAACTATTTTAACCAGCCTATGTCAAAGAGTAGTTGAATTACGATTACATTATGAACTTAAAATTTATAATGCCTGTCTTCGCAGGCATGATTTCTTTTGCTACCTTTGCCGACGGTGACATCACGGGCAGGGTGATAAATAAAGACACAGGCAATCCTATGGATTTTGTGACCGTGCAACTGGTAGACGCATCCACCAACAAGCCTCTTCCGATAGGCACCAACACTGATGAGAACGGTGACTTCTTAATAAAAGGTGTAAAAGACGGGAAGTATCTTGTCAAGGTCACAAATGTGGGAAGCATTGAGCAGGAACGCGAAGTGGAAGTAAAAGGGGGCGTCGCTAATGTCGGCACTCTACGTCTTGCCGACGACGCCAAGCTGCTTCAGGAAGTGGTGGTGGAAGGGATCCGAAGCCAGATGCGTTTCGAGCTTGACAAAAAGGTTTTCAGCGTCGACGCCAATGTGACGGCGGCGGGACAGTCGGCTTCCGAACTTCTTGAATCGATACCTTCGGTCGAGGTGGATCAGGACGGCGAAGTGTCGCTCAGAGGCAACTCTTCCGTGACAATCTGGATCAATGGCAAGGAATCAGGACTCACCGCCGACAACCGCGCCCAGATTCTCGAACAGATACCTGCCGAAACTATCGAAATCATCGAGGTGATCACCAACCCCTCAGCAAAATACAGTCCTGAAGGGACAGCCGGCATAATAAACATTGTATTGAAAAAAGACCGCCGCGCAGGATATTACGGAAGCGCCGAACTTAGCGCCAACTCCCAGGGGGGCGGCAACGCAGGGATAAATGTAAATTACAACAGCAGCAAAATAGACGCCTTCGCGGGTGTAGGGTTCAGGATGCGCCATCATAAGGGAGGATCGTTGATGAACCGTGATTTCGAAGATGGTTCTTACACAAATTCCAAGGGAGAAAGCCCCTCACACGGCAACGGACTTTTCTTCCGTCTCGGGGCTACATACCATATCACTGACAAAGACGACGTCGCTGCAAACGGATTCGCAATGTTCGGGCATAACCGGGGACATTCCACTACCGATTATACTTCTAATGTGCCCGGCAACTGGATCTCCAACCTTGACAAGTCGCGCAACAGGGGTGACCTCCGTGGAGCACATGCAGAAGTGAGCTACACCCACAAATGGAGAGACAACCATATCCTCGACATCACCGGATCATTTAACAAATGGAGCGGTCCAAACTGGAGATCGTATCTTCAGGATATAACATACGCAGACCATGAAGACCTGATATATCAGGAACAGAACATGGATATGAGCAACCGGTCGTTTGAAGTCAAGGTTGACTATTCGAACCAGCTAAACGAGTTTCTGAAATTTGAAGCCGGATATAACGGCAACTTCGGAAAAGAAGACACTCCCACCGACACCTATACCGGCACATCCGAATCCGACATGATTCAGGATCAGGACCTCTACAACCGGTTTATCTACAAGAACAATATATCTGCATTCTATGCCACTCTCGGAGGGAAAGTAAAAAATTTCAGCTTCTCCGGAGGATTGCGCGCGGAATCGTGGCAGGTGCGCACCCGCTCGCTGGGATTCGGACAGACGGAGCAGGATGTGGAAGAATATAAGAAAAACAATTTCGCTCTTTTCCCGTCTGCATTCATTTCATGGTCGCTCCCCCACGACAACGAGATGCAGGTGAACTATACCCGCCGCCTGCGCCGTCCATGGGGCGGGATGCTCAATTCATTCCGCGACATCTCTGACCCTACCAACATATCTTACGGTAACCCGGAGCTGGAGCCGATGTATTCAAACGCTTTCGAACTGAACTACATCAAAAGCTGGACATTCCATATGGTGAGTCTGTCGGCATACATGCGCACTTCGACCAACATGATGAACCGCATAAGCTATCTTGACGGTGATGTGATGTATACCACCTGGGCTAATGTGGCTGACCAGGTAAACTCAGGCTGTGAGATTGTAATGAAAAATTCACTTTTCAGAAGCCGCCTCGATCTTACCACAACAGTCAACCTTTACAACAACCATATCAGTGCATGGGAGTATGACTTCAAATCCGAGAGTGGCAACCTCATCCCACTCAGCGGCGAGAAACAGAACAGTTTCGCATGGGACGCACGCATGATGGCAAATGTAAGACTGCCTTGGTCGCTGTCGCTTCAGGCAACCGGTAACTATAACTCAAAAATGCTTTCAGCCCAAGGGTCGCGCCAAGGTGGATGGAGCGTTGACCTCGGAGTAAGGAGAGTGTTCGGAGCGTGGTCGTTCTCGCTCAACTGCAGGGACCTCTTTGACTCACGCCGATTCAAGAGCACTACAAACGGTCCGGACTATACCCAATATAATGAACGCTGGAGAAACGGCAGAACCGTCAGACTCACCATCAAATACTCTTTCGGAAACATGAAAGGGAAACAAAATAAAAATGACGGGGAACCTATCGACAGCAGCGGCTATGGCGGAGACATGGGTGGTGATATGTGATCCTTGCCACCGAAGCTACAATCGCCTAAGCTAAAGACAAAAAGATGCACCCGCATTCAGGTGCATCTTTCTTTTTTTGGTGATTGAGTCAGAGGTTGAAGTAATAGGTTCCGGTGGATAGATTTGTATAAAAGTCATAAGTCTGACCTCTCAGGTAATAGTCCGTATTGTATGCCGGCGTGCTGAGCCCCTTCATCCAAGTGTCGGTCCAGGGATTGTATGCCGACAACACTGTCACCGTATAGTCACCCCCGGTATAAACATATGCCACATGCAATGGTATGGTGCGCCATATCCCGGTGTAGTCATACCCGCACGCGATGACATTTGTAGTGCCTTGGTTTGTCCATGACGGGGAATTTACCACTATAGTGGGCGAACTTGACCAGCCCGGTCCCCAGGGACTTCCCCAGGCAGGACCGGGAGGGGGACCGGGATTCCCAATCATGCCGGGACCGGGACCAATCCCCCATCCTCCTCCGCCTACCGGCGCAGGTCTATATCTGCCTCCCGAACCGGGAGCCGGGAGACTGTTCTGAGAAAACGCACACAGCGTTCCGGCAAGAATCACCGCCACAATTGCAGCCATACGCGAAAGCGTCTGCGCGATTCCTATATTTTTATTCGGTTTCATCACATTTATCTCTTTATGCCTCCTGTCCTGACCGCATTCTCTCAGGACCGGATCAGAATAACAGGCAGACTGTTTATTATGTATTTAAAACAATCTTCTCAAAGCGATAGGTCAAACACGCAACGCATTTTAACACATCAAAGCCACTGAAACCAAACAATCGCGCCACTTACACAGACTTTTTATATCCACAGAGCCTTTTCATTCATCTTTTTTTTGTAAATTTGCAAATTAATGCGACAGGATCGCTTCAACGAAGCATCACACTCCGCAAGGAGGATCCTTATTAACCACAGGCGCACCGCGAAGCGCGACGCCGATAACCTTCAACAAAGAATGGCAAAACAGGAAGACGTTTTCAAGACCATTGTAGCCCATGCTAAGGAATATGGGTTTGTGTTTCAATCGAGTGAGATCTATGACGGGCTCTCCGCCGTCTATGATTACGGACAGAACGGAGTAGAACTCAAAAACAATATCAAACGCTACTGGTGGGAAGCGATGACAATGCTCCACGACAACATCGTGGGTATCGTCTCCGCTATCTTGATGCACCCCACCATCTGGAAGGCTTCAGGCCACGTAGACGCTTTCAATGATCCGCTGATCGACAACAAAGACTCAAAAAAGCGATACCGTGCTGACGTACTCATCGAGGAAGAGATCGCAAAATTCGAAGACAAGATCGAAAAGGAGGTTGCCAAGGCAAAAAAACGCTTCGGTGAGAGCTTCGACGAGGCAATGTTCTGTCAGACCAATCCCCGCGTCCTCGAAAACCGGAAAAAACGTGAGGAGCTTCACGAACGCTTCTCCGAGGCTATGAACGCCAACGACCTGACCGAACTTCGCCAGATAATTCTTGACTATGAAATAGTCGACCCGATCTCCGGCACCCGCAACTGGACCGATGTAAGACAGTTCAACCTTATGTTCAAGACAGAGATGGGCTCTACAGCCGACGGTGCCATGGACGTCTATCTCCGCCCCGAGACCGCCCAGGGTATCTTCGTGAACTATCTCAACGTACAGAAGACCGGACGTATGCGTCTTCCCTTCGGAATAGCCCAGATCGGAAAGGCGTTCCGCAACGAGATCGTGGCGCGCCAGTTCATATTCCGCATGAGGGAGTTCGAACAGATGGAGATGCAGTTCTTCGTTCGCCCGGGAGAGGAGCTCAAATGGTTTGAGAAGTGGCGCGAAACCCGCCTCCGCTGGCACAAGGCACTCGGACTCGGAGACGAAAAATACCGTTTCCACGACCATGAGAAGCTTGCCCACTATGCCAACGCCGCAACCGACATAGAGTTTCAGATGCCATTCGGCTTCAAGGAGGTGGAAGGTATACATTCACGCACAAATTTCGACCTCTCGCAGCATGAGAAATTCTCCGGAAAGAAAATTCAATATTTCGATCCCGAACTGAACGAAAGCTACACCCCGTATGTTATTGAGACATCTATCGGCGTAGACCGCATGTTCCTGAGCGTGCTATGCAGCTGTTATGAAGACCAGCCTCTCGAAGGGGGCGACCACCGCGTGGTGCTCCATTTCCCTGCCCCGCTCGCCCCTGTGAAATGCGCTGTCCTCCCGCTAGTAAAAAAAGACGGACTTCCCGAAAAAGCCCGTGAAATACAGCATAAACTCAGGTTCGACTTCACATGTCAGGTAGATGAGAAAGATTCTATCGGCAAGCGTTACCGTCGTCAGGACGCAATCGGCACACCGTTCTGCATCACTGTTGACCATCAGACACTTGAAGACAACACCGTGACGCTCCGTCATCGCGACTCCATGGAGCAGGAACGCGTAAACGTAGACGATCTTGAAAAAATCCTTGCAGGGGAAGTAAGTCTCAACAGCCTTCTTCGCAAGCTTTTATAAAAAGTGTGCCTGAATGCCGGCTCTCGTGGCCGAAGAAGTTGTTTAGTACACCAACACAATGTATATATGAGAAAATTTATAAGCAAACTGGTCTTGGCTGTAGCCGCCGTTTTCTGCGTCTCATCTCTCTCTTCATGCAACTACAATTCGCTTGTAGAGCAGCAGCAGACCGTGGATCAGGCATGGGCACAGGTGGAAAACCAATATCAGCGGAGGGCTGACCTGATCCCGAATCTCGTCAACACCGTCAAAGGTTATTCCACCCATGAGAGCGAGACACTTACAAAAGTGACGGAGGCTCGCGCCAAAGCCACCTCCATAACCATCGACGCCGATGATCTCAACGAAGAGACCCTCGCAAAGTTTCAGGAGGCACAAGGCGAGCTTTCCCAGGCTTTGAAGTCGCTCCTCGCCGTAACCGAGGCATATCCCGACCTTAAGGCGAACGAAAACTTCATGAACCTCCAGACACAGCTTGAGGGCACGGAAAACCGAATTGCCACCGAGCGCATGCGCTACACGGAAGCTGTGAAGGAATACAACACCAGCATAAAGAAATTCCCGACTACTATTTATGCCGGTTGGTTCGGATTCAAGGAAAAACCGCAGTTCAAGGCTGAGGCAGGCGCTGAAAAAGCTCCTGAAGTAAAATTCTGAGCCATCATTCCGTAAACCTGACTATCACGATATGAAATTAAAAAATTTCGGATTTCTCATCCTTCCTTCATTGATTTTCGGACTCTCGTCTTGCCTCGGCGACGACGAGTATTCCGATTATAAAGAATGGAGACAACAGAATCTCGCATATATCGAGAATGCTGAGAATGAGACCGTAGACGGCAAGCCAAAGTATGAAAAGATAACTCCGGAATGGGACAAGTCTTTCTACATACTTATGCAATGGCACAACGACCGCTCACTGACAGCCAACAATCTGTCGCCGCTCGACAATTCCACCTGCAAGGTGAAGTATATCCTTACGACTATCGAAGGTGACACTATCGAAAGTTCGTATGCCATGACCGAATACGGCGACAGCCTTCTGCAATGTCAGCCTTCGGGCATGATCACCGGATTCTGGACAGCCATGACAAGCATGCACGTTGGAGACAGTGTCACCGCCATTATCCCATACACAGCCGGATATGGCGCATACGGCTCCGGCTCGGTTCTCCCGTATTCCACGCTCATATTCGGAATAAAGCTTGTGAGCATCCCTTCGTTCGAGACTATCCCCGGACGACAGTGATCTCCATATCCAGAAATAGCCATGACAATCAACCTTGTCATGGCTATTTTTGTTTTCTCTTCAAAAAGATTTGTATGAATTTGTTGAACCTTTTGAAGTTGTTTTAACGTAATTACAAAACGAATCATTTATGAAAACCGGAATCATACCCAGCTTAGCTGCCGCACTTTCCCTTATAGTGTCGGCATCATGCTCTTCATGCTCCGAGACTGAACACACTGAAGGCATAACCGCCGAGATCACTGCCGCCCAGATGGAGGGCAGAAGCGCGGCACGAATTTTCATCAACCATAAATGGAACGACACCATACAGCTCCAACACCGCCTCCTTGAAGCGAAATCCCGTCAAAGCAAATATCTGATCGACGGGAAACCTGAATGCGCGGCGGCATTCGATTCGGCATTCATATCCACGGTCAGGGCGGTGCGCCCGGATCTCGCACGCTCAATCGAGAAGAAGTGAGGACGGACGCTTCCCTTCCACACCTATTCCGAACAATGCAAAATCATAAACGGCAGGGTCGTCAGGACGCAAAGAGCGCAGGACTCCGGTAAGGAGCTCCACGCTTTTCCTGTCGTTTGCCTTTCTTGAGAGCAGCCCGAGTTCTCTTGATATATTGCCCACATGCACATCAAGCGGTATATAAAGACGGCTTTTGGGGATAGAGTGCCACACCCCCATGTCGACAATACCGTCGTCGCGCACAAGCCATCTCAATGCCATATTGATCCTTTTGAGCGCGGTCTGCTGAAGATTTACAGGCAGACACTGGCTACAGAATGTGCCGTGATTCACATCACACATGACCTTCTGCATCTCCTCTACAAGTTTCCAGGACGGTGCCTTACTATCTCCCGCCCTTACCGCTGCCGAAAATGAATCAAGACTTCCATATTTCTCATAAATCCTTTTGAGCCCACGCAAAAAATATCCGAAATGTTCTCCGAAAAAGGTGCGGTGAAGGTTCTGTCGCGGATCAAGATCCTCATAACCTTCATCCATGACATACCTGTAAGGCTCATTATCCATAAGAAGGAGCATCCTTTCGGCATCCCGGCATATCATCTTGCGGTTGCCCCAGGCTATTATTGAGGAAAGAAACGCCACGATCTCGATGTCCTGCAACCGGGAAAACCTTCTCGGAAACTGAACCGGATCCTCACTTATGAAAGAGACACTGTTTATCCGCTGCGCCTCTGAATCCAAAAGGTCGCGCACTTCGGGAGAAACGCCTCCGGAAGAAAAATCATTCATATTCATTTCACTTTTATACTGACTGGATCCGACTCACGGTTCATGCGGTCAAGAGCGGTCACTACAAATGTGCAGCCCCCTATCTTGTCGCCGGCATCGGCAACCGCCACCCCATTTTCGGGTGTGACCGAGATTATCGTCTGTGAATCATCAAGATCAATTTTTTCAACCGGAAAAAACTGATATACCACATATCTCACCACATCCGTTTCCTTCTCCATCTTCCCGGTATTTGCCTTGTCCCAGACAAGATATGTTTTCCTGTCATCCTGTTCCAGACGCAGCCCTTTGACAGATGCCGGTTTAACCCTCGCTTCGCCATAGACAGGGGGAAGAGCTATCGTAGACTGGTATTTGAGGGCAAGCGAATCGGCAACGCCCTTGTAATTGTCTGTAACCCAATATCCGTGCCACCACACATTACCCCCGACATTTGGCAACGTCCTTGACAATCTGACCTTTGTGTCGAGTTCGTTCTTATCCTTGTTGCCGGGATCCGGAGTATTCATGGTGCGCTGCACGTCCTGACCGATATACACATCCACTCCGTTTGCATTGTCGTTCCACCATTGTGCCAGGTGACGGCTCGGGGCAGCTTTCATGTCGAGAGTCCAATATAACTGAGGGGCAAGATAATCTATCCAGCCGTTTTTAGCCCACAGCAAGACATCGGCATAAAGATCGTCATAGTTCTGAAGCCCGCTTGTGGAGCTTCCCCTGCTGTCGCTGGTCTTATTGCGCCATATACCGAACGGACTGACCCCGAACCTTACCCACGGCTTACGGCTTTTTATGGTGGAATGAAGCTCTTCTATCAGCAGATCCACATTATGCCGGCGCCAGTCATTTCGGTTCATGCCGTTGCCGAACTTACTGTAGCTCGCATCGTCACCCTGAAATTTTTTACCGTTGGCGGGATAAGGATAGAAATAGTCGTCGATATGAATGCCGTCGATATCATAACGGCTCACTATATCATCCACTATCTTGCAGATATGGTCACGGTTTTCTTTATAGGCAGGGTCAAAAAACGTCTGACCGTTGAACTTCACAAAGCGGTACGGTTCTTTTTTTGAAAGATGGTTTGCCGGCAAAACCTCTTTCGCATTCGATGTCACGCGATATGGATTTAGCCAGGCATGAAACTCCATTCCCCGCTTGTGCGCCTCCTCTATGGCAAATTCCATAGGATCCCATTCCGGCACGGGAGCTTTTCCCCGTTTTCCGGTAAGCCACGCGCTCCAAGGCTCGATTTCCGATCTGTAAACAGCGTCTGCAGTGGGACGCACCTGAAAAATGACCGCGTTGCATCCCGCATCCTGAAGCTTCTGGAACTGATCTTCTATATATCTTTTTGCCTGCTCCGTAGATTTGCCCTGCCATTGAGTCTGCCCTATCACATGAAGCCATGCCCCCCGGAACTCTCTTTTTGGATTCTGCGCCACTACATTGCAAACGGCGCATACCAGCAGCAATGCGCCCATTAAATTCCTGATAACTATATTCATCTGAAACTATAATCTTATTACGGATATTCTGTTGCAAAATTAAGCAAAAAATTTGTATGGTTTCCTTTTTGAGATTAGAAAAATTGGAATTAAATTTGCATCCGGAGAGTTTGCGAAAACTCGTGATCATTCATGAAACTCCCCAACTCCATAATGAAGTTGTTTAGACTTTTTCTTTTTATGGAAAAAACATATTATAAAACCAATCTTGGTAGAAAAAGTATAGAAAAAATCGAAACAACTTCAATTACTTAAGATGCAAAAAGAACCTTAAACTTAACCTTCACATGACACTCAAGAAGTATGACAGCCTAATGTCAGACGCCAAAGACTACGTAATGATAGTAGTGGGACAGATTCTCTACGCTATCGGTTTTTGTGCATTTATTCTCCCCCACCACATCGTTATCGGCGGTATGGCGGGTCTCGGAACTTTAGTATATTTCGCCTCTCTCGGAGTCATTCCGGTAGCCGTGACAATGTATGG
>JAIDJJ010000459.1 GCA_029052265.1 Muribaculaceae bacterium | reverse complement strand
TGAAATCTTTGCAGGAACATCTGCCGGATCAACAGGCTTTGACTACAGCATGTTCTACTTAGCGCCACGAGCCGACGCGCTGTATGGCTACCTTGAAAACGACCTGCATCCGGTGTTTACCACCACATTAGGCAGCAAGCCTGACAAAATTCCTATGCATGAATACCTTTCCACTCCTTCATTTTTCGCAGTAGTGCTTTTTGACAAACCGGAGCCGGCTGGAGAAATGTCGTATGTCATTCCGTCGACAACACCGTTTATAGTTGACCGCAAATCATTGCGCGGAAATTTCGCTCATCTCATGCTTGACAAATTCGGTCCGATTATAATAGAAGACAATTGGCTGCAACAATCGTCAGCCGAGTTTTTTTCAATGACTATTGATCCGGGTGTACTTTTAGATATGATCGATCAAGCCTCTCAAGAACATGAAGCCGTAGACAAACCCGCAATGGAATGGATGAATACTCTCAAGGAAAGCATAAGCCCTGATGACAACAATTATGTTATAATCGGGAAATGGAAGAAATAGGATCATTCAACTAATTTTGACGGGATAGAAGAATCTCTTGTATTCTTCTATCCCGTCTTTTTTTGTAAAACTTTCGAATAAACAAATTTTTACATTAATTATCGTTTGTAATGTAACATTCCTTTTGTTTTATAGTCATTATTATAGAAGCGAGGCGACGGGATCGCCTTACAAACCGCTACTGTCTCCGGAGATTCTCTCCTTTTCCTCAAAAGGGACAAGAGCAAAGCGAATAATCTGACTGATGAACGAAACCCGGTTCAAAAATTGCGTGATGCCGCTCCATAAAACTCTCTATGCTTACGCGCTCACTATCCTTAAGGATGAGAGCGATGCGCAAGACTGTATACAGGAAGCATTCACCCGGCTTTGGGAAAACCGGCACAGACTTGAGAATATCGACAATGTCTCAGCCTACGCCACCGTGACGGTGAAGAATATCGCCCTCACTATGGTGAGCCGTTCTCGCAACTCATTCTCCCCTTTCGGAGATGATCCTCCCGATATCGCGGATTCCGGTGCGTCACCCGCCATTATCACCGAGGATCGCGACAACGTCAGACAGGTGGCAAAGCTGCTTCGTGACCTGCCCGATAATCAACGGAGAGTCATCACGCTCAGCACGATGGCAGGGTTTTCTACTGCTGAAATCAAAGAAGCAACCGGACTTTCTGAAGACAATGTCAGGGTGCTGTTGTCAAGAGGCAGGAAAAAACTTCGCGATCTCTTCTCAAAATCCTAACCTCTCCCTATCAATTAATATAATATGACAAACATTGAACTAAATACCGTCAGACAACTGACTGAAAAATTCTTCAACGCAACCATTTCAGAGAATGAAGCGGAAAGACTGTCAGGATATGCCGAAGACCTTGCGGGAGACAATCCCTCATTCAAAGTCTCCGACTCAAAGCTTCTAAATGACCTTACGCTAATAAGAGCGCTAAACTGTCATGCCGAAGCCTGCCTGAAGTCTCTCTCCGCAGAAACTCCGCAGGGACTTGAAACTAAACTTGACGAGCATATCTCCAGACTTGCCGGGGCAAGCAGAAAACGTGTCGTGTTCAAACG
>JAIDJJ010000458.1 GCA_029052265.1 Muribaculaceae bacterium | reverse complement strand
TATAATAGATTTCCTCTTGATTACCGGAAAGCCAAATGCAAACATTACAGACCTGCTTCCCAAAGTGCAATCGGTGATCTATCGTCGCCATGGAATCCACCCTGACGACAAGGGAGCATCCTGGATAATCAATATTGCCGAAATGTTTGCGCAGGTTGAAATGCTTTTTACAGGGGTTGATCTTCTTGCATGGTTTATAGGGCTTTCCACTCTTCTTGCAGGTGTGATCGGCATCGGAAACATCATGTGGGTCATAGTCAAAGAGCGGACACAGGAGATCGGTATCCGTCGGGCGATAGGTGCGACACCCCGGGATATAATCATTCAGGTATTGAGCGAAGGAATGGCTTTGACAATAATTGCCGGTTTAGGGGGCATCTGTTTTGCCACGATCGTTCTTGCGGTGCTTCAGCAGATGAATAATCCTGCCGACGCCGTATCGGAGGCAAGGTTTCAGATGAGCTTTACTGTAGCAATCGGTATTTTAGGCTTGTTTGTGCTCCTGGGTACTCTTGCCGGGCTTATCCCCTCTATAAAAGCCATGAGGATCAAACCTGTGGAGGCTATTAATGACAAATGATTTAGTCAATGCATAATTCATAATGCATAATCAGCTACACAGTAATGGAATTTTCTCATAACTCTCAACTCACAACTCATAACTTGAAAAATATAAATACCCAGAAATAAGATGAAAAAGTTTTTCAAAATCCTGTTGATAGTGATCGTGTGTGCGGTCTTCATCGGCACTTTCTTCTATCTTTATCAAAATTCAAAAGGGAAAGAGGATGTCTATTCCCTTCGTTATCCATCCACAGAATCGATAGAACGGACCACTGTCCTTACCGGAAAGATCGAGCCTCGTGACGAAATCGATATCAAACCTCAGATCTCCGGAATTATCAGTGAAATTCTTGTTGAGGCGGGTGATCATGTAAACAATGGCGATATCATCGCAAAAATCAAGGTGATTCCTGAAGAATCACAACTGTCTTCGGCAGAAAACCGTGTGGCAGTTGCCGAGATAGCCCTTAAGGAGGCAGAACGCACGTTCAACCGCACGAAGCAGCTGTATGAGAAAAAATACGAAAGCCGGGAGAAATATGAAACCGATGAGGCTGCGCTTGAGCGGGCGCAAAAGGATCTCGAACAGGCAAAAGATCAGTTGATGATTGTGCGCGACGGTGTTTCCGCAGCCAATGCACAAGGATCCAATACCCTTGTCCGTTCCACTGTGACCGGTGTGGTGCTTGAAGTGCCGGTGAAGGTCGGTTCGTCGGTTATTCAGGCAAATACGATGAACGACGGAACCACAATAGCTAAGGTCGCCGATATGACAGACCTTATCTTCAAGGGAAAGGTGGATGAGACCGAGGTTGATCTTCTTAAGGAGGGGATGAATGTGAGGATTTCAGTGGGAGCTGTCGCTAATTCCGATTATCCTGCCGTTATCGAAAAGATCGCACCTATGGCTTCTGATGATAACGGAGCAAACACATTTGAAGTCAAGGCGGCGCTTTCCGAGGCTGAAAGTGCGAACCTGCGCGCCGGCTACAGTGCGAACGCAAGTGTGATCCTTGAGAAGGCAGACAGTGTGCTTTCTGTTCCCGAGAGTGTGGTTGAATATGAGGGGGACAAGGCATTTGTTTATGTGATGACAGACTCAGTGCCGAAGCAGGTGTTTGAGAGGAAGGAAATAGAAGTCGGTCTGTCAAACGGACTGATGGTTCAGGTGAAATCGGGCGACCTCTCCAAGAAAACGCCTCTTAGAGGTAATATCGAGAACAAATAAAATAAGCTCTCATGAAAAGATTTCATAACATAATCTTGCCTGTTGCGGTGGCTTTGATTCCTGTTTCGGCAAGTGCGGAGGCGTGGTCGCTCGACAGTTGTATATCGTATGCAATGGCACATAATATCAGCGTCAGGCAGCAGGATGTCAGGATAAAAGAGGGGGAATATGCGATAAAGGAGGCGCAAGACCGTTATCTTCCCACCCTCGACGCATCAGCATCCGAGTCGATGAACTTCGGCAGGGGGCTTACCTCCCAGAACACTTATGCCGACCGCAATACCACCAGCACTTCATGGAACATAGGGATGAGTCTCCCCCTTTTTCAAGGTACAGCGGCATATAGAAGGGTGAAGATAGCCGAATTGTCACTTCAGCAATATGTGTTGGAGAATGAATCTACGAAAGATAATATCGCGCTTAACATCATGTCTCAATATCTTCAGGTGCTTTATTGCAAGGAGGTTGCTAAAAGTGCCCGTTCTCAGGCTGAACTTTCTGCATTTCAAGTGGAGCGGCAGAAGGCTTTGATTGAATCGGGCAAGGTGGCAGAGGCGACATTATACGACCTTGAGGCAGTCGCCGCACAGGACCGGCTGCAGATAGTCACATCCGACAATGAGATTCAGACCGCGCTTGTAAATCTTGCCAACATGTTGCAGCTCCCTGCGGTGGAAGGGTTTGACGTAGTTCCATTGGAAGAGGAAGATCCTTTGATTCCGGGTCCCGATGAAGTATACGCGTCGGCGATGGGGCTTAATAATTCTCTCTTGGGTGCACGCCAGGCTGTTAAGGTGGCTAATGAAAATATCGGTCTCGCCAAGACGGGGTATATCCCGACATTGAGTTTCAATGCCGGCTTGGGTTCAAGCTATTATACGGTCAGTGGCATGCCCAACGAAAAATTCGGCAGGCAGATGAAGAACAACTATTCCACTTACCTTGGTTTTTCATTACGAATACCGATTTTCGACGCTTTCAACACACGCAACAGCATCCGCCGGGCAAAACTTCAAAAGCTGAATGCCGAGCTTTCACTGGAACAGCGGGAGACAGATCTCTACAAGGATATCCAGCTTGCATATTATCAGGCAAAAGGTGCCAGGGAACGTTATCTTACCTCGGAAGAGACGTTGGAGAAAACGAATCTGTCGTTTGAATCCACCCGTGAGCGGTTTGATCTTGGGCGTGCTACACAGGCAGACTACGAACAGGCGAAGAATAATCTCTATAAAACGGAAATTTCGCGAATACAGGCTCATTATGAATATCTTCTCCGAGCCAAGATACTTAGGTTCTACCAGACCAATAAATGGTGATTTAACATAATTGGAGAAACCGTCGGATGTTTATCCGGCGGTTTTTTATAGCAATCAAGGAAGATGCGGCAATATGCTTCTTACTATGTTAAGGAACGAGCTCTAAAGTGTAAAAACAGAGGATATCACAGAAATAATTAGACCCCTCTGTCATTGTTTTAAATTATGTCAGAATTAACGATATTTGTAAAATATTGAATTGTTATGATTAAAAATAGGTGTTTTGTATATTGTTTTGTAAAATATTTATGGGTGTTTAATATACAATAAATAAATTTTATATTTTTTAATCCAAAAAATTTGCAATTTTTAAAATTGTTTGTATATTTGCGCATCTAACACATATTTCGATATTTCCGATGAGGGCAAGATTCGTTGAAAATTGCGGATTGT
>JAIDJJ010000457.1 GCA_029052265.1 Muribaculaceae bacterium | reverse complement strand
CAAACGTAGTGGTATCAAATATATCGACTACAAAGATCCTGAGTTCCTCAAGAAATTCCTCAATGAGCAGGGCAAGATCCTTCCCCGTCGTATCACAGGCACATCGCTCAAATTCCAGCGTCGTGTGGCTCAGGCGGTAAAACGTGCGCGTCACCTCGCACTTCTTCCCTACGTAGCCGATTTGATGAAATAATCATTTTAACCCCGACAAATAATATCAAGATGAAAATCATACTTAAAGAAAATGTAGCCGAACTCGGTTATAAGGACGATGTTGTCGAAGTGAAAGATGGTTATGGCCGTAATTACCTGATTCCTCAGGGAAAGGCTATTATCGCTTCGGCAGCGGCTCTCAAACAACTTGCTGAAGACCAGAAGCAGCGTGCTCACAAGATCGCCAAGATCAAGCAGGATGCAGAAGCTGCTGCTGCAGCACTTGAAGGCGTGAAGCTGACTATCGGAGCTAAGACAAGCTCCACCGGCACTGTGTTCGGATCAGTAAACGCACTTCAGATTTCTGAAGCTCTCGAGAAGCTTGGTCATAACGTTGACCGCAAGATCATTTACCTTAAGGAAGCTGTTAAGGAAGTCGGAACATACACGGCTACCATCAAGTTCCACAAGGAAGTGGTTAAGGAAATCGAATTTGAAGTTGTGGCTGAATAATTTGGAATTTAACCAACGCCATAAGACAACGCTAAAGATTGTCGCCGTGTGAAAGCATGGCGACTTTTTTTTAATGTTTTTTGAAGATGGCGACATTTTGAGACATCCGTTGGAGTCGGATGTCAAAAAAAATGATTAAATTTGCATTCGGCAAAAGTGTGTCAGTCTATGGCGCGCCGCTTTTTCAAAGATATCAAAATACAAAACATATATGAAGTTCAATATCGACGGAAAGCTGTTCCAGCAGCAGCTGCAGGCAGTCAATAAAGTTATCAGTGCGAAGAACGCGTTGTCAATACTCGACAATTTTCTTTTTGAACTCGAAGGACAGTGGCTGACGATAACAGGAAGTGACCAGGAAAATATAGTCACTGCAAGAGTCGAGGTCATGGATTCTGATGGCGACGGCGCTGTTGCGGTGCCTGCCAAAAGTCTTCTTGAAATAACAAAAGAGATCAGCAATCAGCCTCTCACGTTCAGCCGTAATGATGTGACAGGGGAGATTGATGTGGAATTTCTCAACGGACGTTTCCGTTTCATGGGAATCAATGCCGATGAGTTTCCAAGAGGTGAAAAGACAGAAAAGGATGCGGTCGTGATAACAGTTCCGTCGTCTGTCATACAGAAAGGGATTGACAAGACGATATATGCTGTAAGCACAGAGACAATTCGTCCGATGATGACTGGTATATATGTCTCTTATACACAACT
>JAIDJJ010000456.1 GCA_029052265.1 Muribaculaceae bacterium | reverse complement strand
CATCATAAATATCAAAAATCTGCTCGACAAATCCTCTCAATTCCTTCGACAAATAAATTTAAACAGTTTCTTAAACCTCTTCATTATTTCGAGCTTCAATCTGACGGTTGATATCATCTATCACTTCGTCGTCAAGTTCGTAGCGGGAGATGATAAACATAGCCACGACAAGCAGGATAGCCGGGATGACGGATACGAGCCACAAAATTCCCTGTTGTGCGAAAAGGGTCTGCTCCGCAACGTCTTTATCAAACCCTACGAACGCCAATACAAGACCCGGCACAACTCCACCTAAAGCCATACCTGCCTTATAAAAAATGCCTGTCAAGGCGTTTACAATCCCTGCAATACGTCTGCCATGAGTATATTCTCCGAAAGAGATAACTTCAGGCACAAGCGCCCACATATATCCTGTGGCGACAATCACGCCGGTAGATTTTACAAACTGTGCCACATACACAAGCCACATCTGCGACTTCAACGACTCTATCATGGAGACGGCATAAAGCATAGCCATACCGACAATGGCTGTTATAAGGAAAATATGGAACATCCCTTTCTTTCCCACCATTTTCTTTATTGCCGGAATCATGGGCATGAAGATAAATGCAGGGATGGAGCCGAGTCCCATGAAGATGGAGAGTTCTCCGGCACTCCCATGGAGATTGTAGTTGATATAGTATGCACCGGCAGAGTTTCCTATAGCCATCATGGCAAAAGCAGTGATAAAGAAAAACGCAAGTATACGCAACGGACGGTTATGCACAAATTCCATCCAGAGATCTGAAACCTTTACATTCTCTGTGGCGCTTTTGTCCATCACCACACGCTCCTTGCATTGCGAGAAACAGAAAAAGAGGAGGAGCATCCCGATACCGCCATAAAGAGTCATTGTGGAAAGCCATGCGCTGTCGCTTGTCGACATGTCGGAAGTCTCCGACGGATCAAACAATTTCAGTATGATCGGGATGCCCATACCCACTGCAAGCCCGCCGACATTCGCCATAAACATACGCACTGACGTAAGTTTTGTGATTTCATCCGTATCGCGCGTAAGCGAGGCATTCAAGGCTCCGTATGGCACATTTACAAGAGTATAACACATGGAAAGCCCCACATAAGTGACATAGGCATAGAGCAACGATCCGGAAAACCCGTTCCAGAAACAAAGTATAGCGAATGCAGTCAGAGGGATTCCGCCTAAAACAAGGTAGGAACGGTATTTCCCCATTTTGGGATCATGCTTGTCGACAAAGGTTCCCACCAATGGATCCCATATCACATCTATGATTCTCACGATGAGAAACATCACCGCAGCCACAGCCGGGTCAAGACCGTAGACATTGGTATAGAAAAAGAGGAGATACATGCTGATCGTCTGGTAGATCAGGTTCTGCGCAAGATCGCCGGACCCGAACCCGACACATTGCAACATCGAAAGCTTATAGAAACCTTTCGACTCGGCGGTTTTTCCCGTGTTTAAAGCTAATTCCATAATATTAAATTTTATTCGTTTGTCTATACTTATATCCGATCACGCCCATGTCATGATTGTCCTGCAGAAGATCCAAACGGGTCGCTATTTGTGGCAAAGACATGTTTTATACGGATCGGATGGACGCCACGGCAACAGAAACATACCCTATATACTTTCGAGGTGTCAAGCGCTACGATACCGCTGTCAATATTTTTCATCATCCCGTTGAGTTCCGCCACTATCAGTTTCTTACCGGCGAATTTCCCTTCATACGATTTTTCATGGATAACCTTGGAATCGGAGACCCATAACTCTGTATTGTCGTTATCTTCTTCCTCAAGTTCAGCCACGAGATACTTATATCCCGACAAATCGACAGGGGCATCATATTCCCAGCCTCCAAGCCCATTCTCCCCTGCCAAAAATTCTCGGGTGGCAAGTTCAAAAGATCCGGTCGCCCTAAGTGCGGGACTGAAATCTTTCAAATCGAAAACATAATCACCTTCCCCCGGTTCAGGAGAAAGGACCACACCTGCCTCCCCATTATATGCAAGAAAGGGATCGGATATCCCCATAGTGGCAAGCATCTCCACTGCATACCTGCATCCCAGCACCCTATATGCGTGGGAAGTGAAATGCAAACCGTCCCCTTTCTGGGCAAGATCAGCGGAAGACACCACATGGGCAGTGCTCAAAGTCTGTGGAAGGGTTTGGATAATCGTATTCATCGCTCCACATATCCCTCCCTGCTCCGGAGCGACAACCTCCCCTGCAAGCAGGGGCACAGATTCAGGTGTCAGTCCAAGGTCGGAAAGAATATTGTCATACAATTTCTTCACTTTCTTACACCACTCCATGTCTCCGTTATTCGATTCTCCCTGATGAAGAAGTATTCCCTTGATGACTCCCTCTTTCTGAGCTATTTTCGCACACTCTATTAAACGTCTATAAGGATAGTTGTCGTATGCACGCATGAAATTTCTAAACCATTCTGCCTCAGATTCCAGTTCGACAGGATCAAAATCTTTGCCGAGATGCTCGATTTTACATCCACCCACCGCCACGGGAATCACACCGATTCTGACATGTTCCGGAAGATTGGCAACCATAGTACGCCCGAAATAGTCTATCGGAGATAATCCGGTATATTCCCTCACCAATGGAGGTTCAGCCACATACCATTTCCCTTTACATCGCAACTGATTGGAAAAATCGGTAGTGGACATAACCAGGAATCTACCGGGCACTTCCTGACGGTCGGCAGGCTCTATCAGGGCGTTCCCTTCCATGTTGGATTGTCCGATGCACAGATATATATGGAAATCCGGATCAGGGGCGGCGGAAACGTTGCTCACGCATGCCGCCACAGCAAGAACTATAGAAGCTATTCCTTGTAGTATATTCATAATTATAATCTCAAATGAACAAACATTTGTCTAAGAAACTGTTTAAATTTATTTGTCGAAG
>JAIDJJ010000455.1 GCA_029052265.1 Muribaculaceae bacterium | reverse complement strand
CACTTTCTATGGATACAATAAATCTTTTATTGCCGTCGGCATTTACCATTGCTGTGCTCGGATCTATAGAATCATTGCTGTCTGCCACTGTAGCTGATGGTGTCACCGGCTCAAAGACCCGATCAAACACTGAATTAATAGGGCAAGGTGTTGCAAATATGGTTGTGCCGTTTTTCGGTGGAATACCTGTAACCGGTGCAATAGCACGCACAATGACCAACATCACCAATGGAGGCAGAACACCTGTGGCGGGAATCATCCATGCAGTAGTACTGTTGTTGATATTCATGTTTATGATGCCGCTTATAAACCTTGTGCCGATGGCATGTCTTGCTGCAGTACTTCTTGTGGTAAGCTACAATATGAGCGGATGGCGCACGGTAAAGGCTATTATGAAAAATCCTAAAAGTGACGTGACTGTATTGATCGTCACATTCTTCCTGACTGTAATTTTCGACCTTACGATAGCTATAGAGATAGGACTTTTGCTTGCCGTAATTCTGTTCTTACGGCGTGTCACAGAAAATGTGCAGATAAAAGTGTACAGCGATCAGCTTGATGTGGCGGAAGGAACGGAGTCTTCCACTCATGAGGTGCTTGATGTGGCAAAGGGAGTTCAAGTTTATGAAATTGACGGACCTTTCTTCTTTGGGATAGCCACTAAATTCGATGAGATGATGCGGACCACTATGGGAAATAAACCGAAGGTACGTATCATAAGAATGAGAAAAGTGCCGTTTATTGATGCCACGGCAGTACACAACCTTGAGATACTGATCCGTTCTTCACAGGAAGAGGGTATACATGTTGTACTTTCCGGAGTCAATGACAATGTAAGGGGAGTTCTTGAACATGTCGGTATTGACACTCTGATAGGTAAAGACCATATCTGTCCCCACATCTCGATAGCGGTGAAGATGGCAAACAGACTTGTTTTGGAAGAAAAAGCTGAGGAAGACGGTAAAGATTTTGACCTTCAGCCACAAGTCTGAGGGACAAAGCTCGCAAACTGAAAAAAACGGGATTCGACCTGGTCGAATCCCGTTTTTTTTCAGTTTGTTCTCCGGCATCAAAAGTTCAGGATGGTTTGTTATTT